>NZ_DJIO01000022.1:0-44581 GCF_002433655.1 Thalassolituus sp. UBA6592
CAGGAAGCGCACGAAGCGATCCGTCCTTCTGATGTAAAACTGAAAGCCTCAGACCTCAGCGCCATGGAGCCGGATGCCCAGCGCCTTTACGATCTGATCTGGCGCCGTTTTGTTGCCTGTCAGACCAACGACGCAAAATTCACCAGCACCAGTATCGTTATTTCTGCCGGTGACTTTGAACTGCGTACCCGTGGTCGTGTGATGCGTTTCGACGGTCACCTGAAAGCTCTGCCATCCATGAGCAAAGGTGATGATGACGTGCTGCTGCCAGACGTCAAAGAAGGCGAAAAACTGGCACTGAATGAACTGGATCCGAAACAGCATTTCACCAAACCGGCACCGCGCTTCTCCGAAGCTGCGCTGGTTAAAGAGCTTGAAAAACGTGGCATTGGCCGCCCATCGACTTACGCCTCGATTATTTCCACCATTCAGGAACGTGGTTACGTAAGCCTGAAAGGTCGTCGTTTTTACGCCGAGAAAATGGGCGATATCGTTACCAGCCGCCTGATGGAAAGTTTTGACGACCTGATGGACTACAGCTTTACCGCCAATATGGAAGAAAAGCTGGATGACGTTGCCGGCGGCGAAATCAACTGGACTGCCCTGCTGGATCAATTTTATGGTGACTTCCACCACAAACTGGAAGTAGCAGGCAGCGAAAATGGCATGCGTCCGAATGATCCGGTGGATACCGACATTCCGTGTCCGACCTGTGGCCGTCATATGCAGATCCGCACCGGTTCAACCGGCGTGTTCCTGGGGTGTTCAGGCTACAGCCTGCCGCCGAAAGAACGCTGCACTCAAACTCTGAATCTGGTCGCCGGTGATGAAGCCATCTCCGCAGATGAAGATGAAGAAGCCGAAAGCCGTCGCCTGATGGACAAACGCCGTTGCCCGATCTGTGACAGCGCCATGGAAAGCTATCTGCTGGATGAAACCCGCAAAGTGCATATCTGCGGTAACAACCCGGACTGTAACGGCTACGAAGTAGAAACCGGACATTTCAAAATCAAAGGCTACGACGGCCCGACGCTGGAATGTGATAAATGCGGCAGTGAAATGCAGCTGAAGTCCGGCCGTTTTGGTAAATACTTTGGCTGTACCAACAGTGAATGTAAGAACACCCGCAAACTGCTGAAAAACGGCGAAGCTGCGCCGCCGAAAATGGACCCTATCCCGATGCCGGAACTTAAGTGTCAGAAAGTGGATGACACCTATGTTCTGCGTGATGGTGCTACCGGCCTGTTCCTGGCTGCCAGCCAGTTTCCGAAAAAACGCGAAACCCGTGCCCCACTGGTACAGGAACTGATTCCGTATCAGGCCGTACTGCCAGAGAAATATCATTTCCTGCTGGATGCCCCAAGGGAAGACAGCGACGGTAATCCGGCTATTATCCGCTACAGCCGGAAAACCAAAGAGCAATATGTGATGACCGAAAATGCCGAAGGCAAAGCCAGCGGCTGGTCAGCGTATTTCAATGACGGCAAGTGGGACGTTCAGGAAAAGAAAAAAGCGGAGCCTAAAGCCAAAGCAGCACCGAAGGCGAAAGCCAAGCCTAAGGCGAAAGCTAAAAAAGCGGATTAATTTCCACGCCTGCTCCGGCATATCGTCTGAACCGAAAGGCCTGATTCCGTCAAAGAATCAGGTCTTTTTCATTGGGGTCTTTTTATTTGGGTATTTTTCATTCAGTCTTTTTTCGATGAGGCCTTTTTCGCTGGGGCCATTTATTTGGCCTGATAGACCATAACCCATTGAAATCCTTATATTTTTAATACTCTGGAATGAGTCTGTTTTTTTATAATTCGTACTTGTTACGGATTATAGTTCGATCGTTTCATTGTTATTTTGTTTACTCCTTTAACGGAATGGAGAACATAAAAAATGAAAGGAATTAAAGCGATTATTCTTGCTGCCGGTCTTGCCCTGAGCACTCTGACATTTGCTGCAGAGCCAGGTCAGATTAACCTCAACACGGCGACGGCAGAACAGCTGGCGGCCTTAAACGGCATAGGTAAAGCAAAAGCAGAAGCCATCATTCAGTACCGTAACGAAAACGGTAATTTTAAATCCCTCGACGATCTGAAATCGGTAAAAGGAATTGGTACTGCAATTCTGGATAAAAACCGCGATCTGCTGGCACTGGAATAAATCAAAAGGGACAGAGAAAGAAAATGCAGAAAACAGAGAGCATGCTCTCAAATAAAAAGAGCCGCTATAGCGGCTCTTTTTGTTACAGCTCCGCGAATATCAATCCGCGATAAGGCAATTACCCCACTCACAGCGCATCAGCAGATAACTGCCATCCGGACAGCTGGCATCATACACTTCGTGAGGCCAGGCATTTTTCAGCAGATGCACTTCGGCACCTGAACAACCGTTGCGCTTAGCCATTTTCTCAACCACGTAAAACGAGCGCCCGTATTCTTTACCGGCTTCGACTGAAACCGCTGCCCGTTTGATTTCCAGATCTTCGCCCTGCTGCTGACTGCGACGCTGCAAATCCACCAGAGACTGATAGACCTTATCATCGCCGCGCAGATCACGCTGACCTTCGTTGTATTGATCCAGCACGCGCAGACACAGATCTTCTTTGTTGCTGGCGCTGGCCAACATATCATTCACTTCGGCTTCTGCGGTTTCCACCACCTGCCAGGTCAATGCCATGGCAACACGTGCTCCGGTTTCCACACGGGTATCGGTGACGTTGATAATGTCGTAAGCAAGACCGAAATCCGCCCCCTCCACCATAGCTCCGTTACGTTTCCACCAGTTCTTCTCTGCGGTAAAAGCCGCCTGACCAGCACGGGCACTGACGTCAGAACAGGCATCTGCCCAGGCTCTCAGTGTGGTATCGGTCTGCAGCGCGTAATAAACCGCTTCACCGGTCGGAGACAGCGGGCTGCTGGCGCAACCGTGAAGACCCAGCATCGCTGCCAGCAGCAGAGGAGTCGCTTTTTTCATGAGAATTTCCTTAAGGTCTGATCAGTATCCTGACGTGTATTTACGCGATTTTTTGGATAAAACGAAGAACATCCTGCTCAGAAAATGGCCAGTCAATTTCCGGCCCAGCCATGTCACCTTCTTCTGCTTCGTATTTTAAGACAGGTATACGCTCACCATAACGCGCAACCATGTCTTCTGATTCCGCGATATCTTCGAGATAAAGGTTACAGGGAATTTTTCCGTTGAGATTCAGAAGAAGCGCCTGTGCCTGTTCACACAGGTGGCAGCCTTCGGTACCCAGCAGAACAAGAGCCATAATACGTCCTGAGCTTTATGCGTGTGGGCAAAGTATAACGTGATGTCAGTTACCGACAAGCGCTGCGGCAATAATCCCCGCAACGCCACGATGATATTTTTGCTGTGCCAGCGATGACACTACTGACCGGAGACAGACGCCATGGATTTATCCAGCAATGTATTCAGCCCCTGATGAAACTCATCCCAGGCTGCCATACGCTCATCTTCGCCGGCCAGCTGATGGACCAGCTCGCTGACCATGGATTGCGGCTGCTGAAAAATACCAAGCTTTTCCAGCGCCGACGTATATTGATCGACATAAGACGCCAGTGGCGCCTTGAGACTTTCCAGTTCCGGGGTTGGTAACGTTGGTTTCTGCGGCTGATAATAGCGGCTCGAAGCAGTGACGCTGGTCTGCGTCAGCTGCAGACTCATGGCTGCCAGTTCATCACCGGCAAAGCCCAGCTCGCCCGCGCTTTTCAGTGCCTGACCGATATCGCCATTAAAAAACTGCTCGCTCAGCGACTGAACATCTTTCATCAGTCCGGCCAGCGCTTTCTGTTCCCCCTCATCCAGAGAGCCCTGCACATCCATCTGCCACTCAGAATCTGCAGCAAACGCGGTAGCTGAGACTCTGTCATTCCAGGAAGATGCTGCGGCAGCAGATTGAGAGAAACTGACGTTTACCCGGTCGCCGTCGCGGGTAATCACCTGCAGCGTCAGAGTATTGCTGAGTGACGCGGATTCGCGCCCGGCAACCGCCTGCGCCGGCGACGCTGTCAGACTGTTCTCCAGCTTACTGAGCCCCTCGTCAACCAGACTGCGACTGTCGGCAATACCGGCTTTCATATCGTCATCCAGCATGCCCATATCTTTCAGCATGGCGGTGGCATCTTTGTAGCCTTTTTCAATCCCCTCACGGGCAGCATCCAGACGCTGCTGCAAACGTTCTGCGTCGGCGCCCCCGGCTTTCAGCTGCTGCAGACCGCGCTGTACGTGATTAAGAATATTAGCGGCGGTCTCTTCTGCGGACTGTCGCGGCCCAAGGGTCACCGGGCCAGAGCTGGCTACAGATTTGGTTTTATCGTTGCCATTCGCCTCACGCCCCTGCTGCGTGCCAGGGTTGTTCACTTCCGGTCGCACAGACGGGCTTTGACGGTTTGCGGATGGGAAAAACTGTGAAGGATGAAGATTGACAGACATAGCGGGTCTCCGTCGTTGCGGGGCTGATGACTGTTATCGGCGGCTGAAACGAAAACTGAAGGAAAAAATCACTGCGCTATCTCTCTCAGTACCACTCTCTCAGTACCACTCTCTCAAAACCACTCAGCCAGTTCCTCTCAGCCAGTTCCTCTCAGCCAGTGCCATTCAGCAAAGAACGGAGAACGACGCAGTATCTTCAGGCCCGCGAGCCTTACTCTCAGCGGGCGCACAGACTGTGTCACGCTAATGGCACACAGACCAGCAACACAGGCTACCTGAACCCGCTGCCATCACCTACTGACAGGCAGAAAGCGTCAGTAACAGATCACGCCGTGACGATAATCGTAGTCCAGGTCCACCTGCCAGCACAGCTTGTGCTCATCAATGGAGCGCATGATGTGGTCAGCATCGGCATTGAGCAATTCCAGCGTCTTCATGGTACGCCAGGCAACCGTCAGGGCTTCCTGCGACAGGGCCATGGCTTCTTCCAGATCCATGATGCCGGCATCGGCCAGATCCCGGCGCCAGTTACCATAATCCTGTTGTTGCAGCCAATGAGTCACCAGCGGTTGTATCAAAGCAAGCTTTTGATTCTGTCCCATGCGATTTCTCCCGGTTCATCGTCCTGAATATGGTTCACCCAACTACCATGACCCATACGGAATACGCTGAAAAGATCAAAAAATAAACACTTTAGTGATCGATAAGAATCAATTCGGACAAATTCTGCCCTGTCATCCCGCTCCCAACACCAATCAATCGCTGGTACGGCGCTGATTGCGGTATTCCACCGGTGTTTGTCCCGTCCAGCGTTTGAATGCCCGGTAAAAAGTACTGGGTTCAGAGAAACCGGTGAGGTAGACAATTTCATCGATGGTTTCGTCCGTTGCCGCCAGCAGACGTTTGGCCAGAGTACAGCGGTAGTCGGCCAGCAGACTGTTAAAACTGGTGCCCGCTTCTGCCAGTCGAGAGCGCAGCGTTCTGGCTTTAATGTCCAGACGGTCTGCAACACACTCCAGGCTGACTTCGCCACTCTCCAGTATTTCACCAAACACCCGGTAGACCCGGCTGACAACATCCTGCCGTTCGAGTTTGGCAACGTGTTCACTGGCCAGCTTTTCATGCAGTCGCAGCAATTCAGGTTCGGCATGAGATGACGGCAGATCGAGCAGATCGCGGGAAAAAAACAGACGGTTTTCCGGCTGCGAAAACTGCACCGGACAAGCAAACACACGCTCGTGCTCAGTACTTCCCGTCTGTGCCGGTTCAGGTGCAGGATGTTTGAACCAGATGGCAGCCGGGCGGAAAGCATCGTCTGTGACGTAACGGAAGAAAGTGATCAGCGCCAGCATCAGGCATTCGTTCAGATGCCGCAACTGGCCAGTCAGCCCGTCACTGGAATCAACAATGATGCAGGCGCAGTCGTCGTCCTGCTCAATGGTTGCCTGCGTGGCATCCGACAGCAGCCGCTGATAGTTAAGCACCCGGTTCAGCCCATCGCCAAACGTAGCACTGGAAAGATAAAGATACTGCAGTACCTGCCCGGTATACACAGGCATATGTTCGCCCAGATGCAGGCCGATGTCCGCATCCCCACTGACCTCCTCCAGCACCTGCCAGAACAGAGCCTGGGCGCCGTGAGGGGTACGCATGTGACGATCGGCCAGTATCTGCGGCGAGACCCCCAGACGTTTCAGCACAGCATCAGCGTCGAGGCCCATCCGGACCATGGCCTGATAGGCCATCTGCAGCATGACTCCGGAATCCCGGAGTTCTGACATTCCACCAGACATAAATTATTGTTATTCCTGAGGTGAGATCGCAAATTCTGCCAGATAGCGCCCGCAGTGCAAATGCAATTGACCGCAGCGCCACAATTGCAACAGCCAGCAGCCAAAGGCAGCGCATCCGTAACAGGCAAAGATGACAGCCATAAACCCGCCAGCAGAAGTTAACGACAGGGATTCACAATAATGAGCCATTCCAGCGATCTGCAGATTCTGCGATTTTCAGACCAGCCTGCCATCACCAGCCAGTACCTGCGCGCTTTGCTGGCGCGCAGCAGACCTGGTACGCAGCCCTTTCCTGCGCTGGAAGCTCAGTTACGAATCAATGGCTGCAGATCTGCAAAAGTTAAGCAATATGCTGCGCTGTGCGGATTTGCCGACAACAGCCCATTCCTGCCCGTTACCTACCCTCATATTCTGGCGTTCCCACTGCATATGGAACTGCTGCTGCACAAAGACTTTCCGCTGCCATTGCTGGGGCTGGTACACATCCGCAACCGTATTACCGCTGTGCGGCCAATTTCCGCCAAAGAAACGCTCGATATCCGCTGCTTTCTGGGCGAACAGCGCAAAACTGCGAAAGGCATTGAGTTCGATGTCCATACGGACATTACCAGTGGCGGAGAACCTGTCTGGCAGTCGCTGAGCACAAATTTCTGTCGCCAGAACAAGACACAGCCCCCGACAGCAAAACCGGAAGCAAAATCCGAAGTAAAACCCGAAGCAAAATCCACAGAAAGCACCGCAGTTATCCGGGATCCCGTCAGCGACCTCTATGACTACCGCGAAGTGTGGCAGCTGCCATCATCACTGGGTTGCCGTTACGCCTGGGTATCCGGTGATGCCAACCCGATACATCTGTCGGCCCTCAGTGCGCGTCTGTTTGGCTTCCGCCGCCATATCGTCCATGGAATGTGGAGCAAAGCCCGTATCACAGCGCATCTCTGTGCGGATCAGCCGGACCGTCCACTGACGGTTTCTGCTCAGTTTTTCAGCCCGGTTTTCCTGCCGGCAACGACAGTACTGAATTATCGTCGCCACGAGGCACCTGCGGCACAGGATTCAGCCTCGCCACAACAGGGTTTCCGCTTTGAATTGAATAATACTGAGGCAACCAGGACCCACGTAAGCGGGGAGCTGTTGTTTCTGTAAAAGAACACAACAGAAGAACATAGCAGAAGAACGCAGCGTCAGTACTGAGTGTCCTGGCCAACAGCGTCGGCAGACAGAAGCCATTGTTCGGCCTCTTCCTGACTACTGAACAGCTGCACCGGGTACACCGGCTGGTGGTAACTTAAAAACATGGAAGTCAGATGACGCAGCATAAAAGAGTCTCCCACCACGGCAATAGCACTGATGGCATCCAATACCCGTGGATGGGAAGCAAACACCTGAACTTCGAAATCCATGGTGAGCACATCACTGGCGAGCATCAGCACAGGGGTCTTTTTATGGCTGCAAATACGGTGATGGGCATTGTTAAGGTAACGGACAATGTCCAGCGTCAGGTGGCTGAAGCCCCTGAGATCGTGATAGATGATGCCGTTTGAGCCCTGCCAGGTCCCGGGCTTACCCGGACAATCGACCTCTCGAACTGTCATAAAAAAACTAATTGATAGAAATGAACCTCATAAAAGATAGCAAAAAAGTCATGAAATGAAAGTCAGTCTTCCTAAATTATTACTGAGGGCGACAAATATCCTGCTGCGAGGGCAATAGGACCGGCTATCTGGCGGAACACAGACACACGGCGCTCTCACCACCCGGCCAATGTCACAGCCCAACAGGCTGTGCTTTTGCCGGCAGTTTCTCTGCAAGAACCTCAACTTCAGGAGCGGCAGCCGGACGTCCATCATGCCCTCGGCTTAAGGCGAACAGACTGACTTAGGTACTGGACATTTACGCTGAACCCAGAGCAGAGATGGCAAAAGACGACAGGCAGTAACAGTAATGACACTCATTTAAAGCTGAGCACTGAGGTGAGATAAGTAAAATCAGGCCATTTTTTACCCACCGGCATTATGAGTGGTATTCCCTGAGCAGATATACCGGACAAAAATAAGACAAATTACGACATTTATTAACACATGAGTAAAAATGCCAATTTTTTTGTAAGGGTTCGTCGTTTTGCTCTCACAACTGGACTAAAGTTCAGGAAGAGTGAGTCTTTATCGATTTTCAGAGAAAAACCCGGTGATCAACAAGGATTCACCCTCAGAGGCCTGATTTTCTGGTGATTTCGAATGAATGAAGTTTTCAACATCGCAATGATTCGCCTTTTTTAACAGGACAAAAAAAGCAATCGGTAACCCGTCACAGTCAAAACGTTACCTTTGGTAACACATGACAAATTTGGTCACCTTGCTTTACTATTACACCTGCATTTTTTACGGATGCTGGCCGTGGCCTGTGCTTTGCTATCAGTACTGCTGATAGCACTGTTGCCAGTGCTGCTGAATATTCGCAGCCCGCAGTGGAAGCAACGGATCAGCCCAATCACATACTCCGCAGATCAGATACGTATGAACATGGAACAAGGTTATATATCAACAGCTTTGATCAGACCTTTGCTGGAAGCAGCCGGACCAGCATTTTTTGATCAGCTGCAGGACAGCGATGAAGCAACTCAGCGGGTTCTGAAAAGTCTCAGGGATCCGGACAGCCGTATTAACAGCCAGGATGCCGATGAGCTGATCAATCTGCTTGTCAGACAATCTGGCGATGAGTCGGTGTGTGTGCAATCTGCCAATAAATTCAGTGTGAATGGCAGCTGTCAGTTGCAGCATCTGTTTCTCTGCTGCAATACGCTGCGCGAGGCACTCTATTATCTGGAGAAGTTCTCTTCTCTGTTGAGTGATCAGCTGGAAGTGCAGGTTACCCGCACCCGCGACAGCGTGATCAAGATCAAACTGCCGGTTGAAGATAACTTTATTGTCTCCACTCAGCGCCGCCGCACTGAAATGACCATCAGCACCCTGCTGAGCTGGCTGCGTCAGCTGTGCGGCTCCCAGCTGGTTCTGACCAATATTGCTCTGCCCTATCCGGCGACTCAGTATGCCAACGAGTACCAACAACGCTGGAAGGCAGACATCGCCTTTAATGCTGACGAGTGCTCCATTCAGTTCCACTCACGCTGGCTGGATGAAGGTCTGCACAATACCAACCCACACATCCTCAATATGATGAAGCGTGAAGTGGAAGAGCAGTACCGTAAGCTGGCACGCTCAGGTTCACTGGCTGAGCGTATCCGTAAAGCACTGCTGCAGAACAAAATACGTCTGGGGGCGAATCAACAGGAAGTGGCCGATTATTTCCATATCAGTGCCCGTACCCTGAACCGTCACCTGCATCGTGAAGAAACCTCCCTGAAGCAGCTGGTTACCTCTGTCCGTCTGGAAACAGCGAAGAAGATGCTGAGTACAACAGACGACAGCATCGAACAGATTGCACTGGCCATAGGCCTTTCCGGTCGCCGTACACTCGACCGTATTTTCATCAAAGAAACCAACCAGAGTCCGGCTCAGTACCGCCAATCCAACCGCACCGTTCTGTTAGCTGCTAACAGCTGACCTCCTCTTCGCCTGACTTCCTCTGTGGAGTCAGGCAAGCCCCAACAGACGCACCTTCATCAGCGCAGCGACACTGATGGCATCGGTTATGCGCCCGTCCATGGCCATCGCCAGTGCTTCATTGAACGGCAAACGCTTCAGCGTCAGTTGCTCGGTTTCTTCCGGTTCGGCCTCGCCCTCGGTCAGCCCTTTGGCGATAAACGCCACGGCGGCTTCATCGGTAATGCAATTACTGGTATGTAAGCGGCACAGCTCCTCTACCGCTGCCGCCTCAAGACCGGTTTCTTCTTTCAGCTCACGAATCGCGCAATCCAGCGCAGATTCGCCCGCAGGAGCCCCACCCATCGGCACTTCCCAATGATACTCGTGTAACGGAAAGCGATATTGGCCCACCAGCCAGGTATCACCATTATCGGCCAGAGGCACCACCGCCACCGCGCGATTTTTAAAACTGACGGTACCGTATATGCCCGGGTTTCCGGCCGGGTTCAACACGTTGTTGTGCTCTACCCGGATCCAGGGATTGTCGTAGACCACATCCGTTTCCAGAATGGTCCAGGGATTATCATCAGCCATGTGCCTTCACTTCTGCAAAATAATGTTTCAGATAGCCGGCAGCCAGCCAAAGAAAGGCACTGATACTGCCGAACAGATGCGCCCGGGTTTCTACCCTGCCGCCAATATAACCAACCATCGCCAGATCATCGTAAAAAGGGCTCTGCTCCCAAATCACCTTAGCGACAATAATGACCACGAACAGCACTTTCAGGCCGTTAGCATAGAACGGCGAACGTATGCCTCCCAGCAGCAGTAGTCCGTGCAGTACACCGGACAGTCCCACGTAAAAATACAGATCGGGGGCAAACAGAAAGAGGCTCAGAGACACGAACAGACAACTGAAAAGAAAGAACAGCAGCATGGGCAGCTGACTGCAGTATCTGCCGGTAATATAGGCAAACAAAGCCAGCCCACCGAGATTACCCAGTGCATGGCCCCAGGACAGGTGAACAAGGTGAGCGGTGAAGAAACGCCACCATTCGCCGTCGGCCATGGCGGCCCGATCAAAACGCAGCCACTGCCCCGTCACGGGTTCAAAAGCGGCCAGCAGCAGAACAATAAAAGCTAAAATCAGAGGACTGCGGTAGATTTGCAGAAAAGACGGCATAAAAAACGTCGCGGTAACACAGGAGCACCTATGTTACCGAAGCCGGAGGCAGGCGCCCAGCGTTATGCCGGGCATGGATTGTTCTCTGTTCAGACTTTAACTCTCAGACAGCAACTGCGCGACGACGACCCAGAATCAACAATGGCAGTAAGGCCAGTATCCACAGTGCGGCACCGCCGCCACCACCGGAAGAAGAGGCGCTGTCTCCGCTATCGGCGGCTACTGGCTGAGACACAGCAGACGCTGCAACCGGGCTGACACCGACCAGCAGACGTACACTGGCATCAAAGGCAGCGCTATGGTATCCGTTGCCGGTATCCACTTCAGTCAGACCACTGGCCATGCCCTGAGTGTCAATGGCCAGAGGTGCAGAGTAGTCCAGCGGTGAGCTGATCACTTCAACCACGACGTCATTCAGGCTTGAAACCGCCACAGGTGCTGACAGCAGCATACGGTTCCAGCCATAAGAGCCGGTGAAGTCCTGTTGTGCCAGCAGAGTGCCCGCAGAAGTCAGTAAACGCACAGTGACATCAGCTTTGCCTGGCAGGAACACATCGACACCGTCAGCGCTTTCCGCATCACCCAGATCCAGAGTCATACGCACGGCGGCTTCGCTGCCGTAAGCACCAACATATGCGTTAGGTGGCAGATCATCGAGGCCAATATTGCTGCCTTTAACTTCCGCAGTCAGTGTCAGTTCAGTGTAAGCCACCAAGCCCGCATCAACGCTCATCAGCTGCACAGAGCTGTCGCCAAAACCAGGCTGTGGAGACAACTGCAGGCCGGCGGACAGAGTGCTGAATACATCGGATGGTTCACCCGGGTTAGTGTTATTGGCCAGATCGCTGCGACCATCAGCCTCTTCAATCACCAGCAGAGGATTCTGTGCAGAGGCCTGACTGACCGCGCCAAAACCGACCTGATCATTTACACGGGTAATCAGCAGACCACTGCCAGGCAGACCGGCGTCGTAACCGCTGCGATTACGGTTTTCCAGAATCAGGCGCTGGCCATGACCATAATCGTCCAGCTGAATCTGAACCGCATCCGCAGCATCACTGACGGCGCGCAGAGAGACTTCATTGTCGCCGGCAGCCAGAATTTTTGGCTCCATAAAACCAGCTACTTCTTTACTCCATGCCAGCAGGTGTCCTGGACGGTCACCGGCCTGACCGGAGTCTGAGTTCCAGCCACCCTGACCCATCAGTCCCCAGCGGCCGATGGAAGCACCGGTTGGGCTGCCGGAATACAGATCCGGCAGATCCAGCAACAGGTGACCCAGTTCGTGACAGATAACACCGATGGTTGCCAGATGATCCTGGTGACGTTCACCAAACATGGCATATTCAGCAAAGTGGTAGTTGCCGATCTGTGCATCTGACACATTCGCTTTGTGTGCCCAAATGCGCGGACGGGAGGTCGCTGCACCGGCAAAAGCCTGCTCGTAACCGGCCACCATCACCACAACAGCCAGTTCGTTAGGATCCAGCCAGCCGTCGCCGTTACGATCATATGCCGCAACATTAACGTAAGGCGCTGCCGCTTCGGCTGCAGCACGGGCCAGAGCCGCGCCGGCACCGCCAAACTGATTGCCGAAATCCGGATGTGGGGTATTCAGAGTAACGCGTACCACACCATCGTTCTGGCCATAAGAATCAGCCGCTGGCACCACGTTAAAGCGGCCATAAGAGTTTTCATCAAAGTAAGAGGCAACGCTGCGGTCCTGTGCATAGAAACGCTGAGCAATGTCGCTGTCGGAGTAAACAAAATTACTGTCAGAGAAAGCCACACGGATGATCAGCAGCGGCTGCTCAAAACCTGCGGGGAAGACCTCAGGGCTGAAGCGGAATGGCGTACGTTGCGGCACGTAAGACTGGCTCTGGGTGCGGTACAGAGACTGCACGTCAGCAGTCTGCTTAACCAGTACTTCAGCTTCAACCTCTTCAGCGTCCGGTACACCAGCCACCAGCGGCTGGCCTGCATACCAGTGCTGAGCACCATCCTGCAGTGCTTCATACCAGTAGCCGCCGGTTTCCATGATCAGCTGATTGTCGCGGGTGCGGGCCAGCGATACCAGCTCGCCGTGGGCATCGCTTACAGTGACTGGAACAACGTCCAGCAGCTCACCGTTGCTCAGCTCAATGCTCACCCACTGCTCTGGTGGAAGCAGGGTGGCATGCGCAGAAAGGCTTGCTGCAAACAGGACTGGAAGAAGAAAAGGTACCGCAAAATGTTTCATGATTAAGGCTCACTCTGGTGATGCCTTAACTTTAGTTAACCCCCGTTTAGTGAATGTCCGTTTGTACAAATCACAAACAAATCAACATTTTATTGACGGGCGATTTTGCGGATTTTCGTCAAATAATTGCCTCAATCATAAGTATGTAGCGCGCCACATACATTGGATACAAAAAGACACCCGGCCTTACTCACAGTTAACCGCCCGCCGCTGTGCTTCAGCCACATCGGCCTCGGCATTGTGTACTGCAACGAAGTCCATGGCGCGCTGTTCCATCCAGTAAGTCTGGTCAGCTGAGCGCAGAATAAAGCCAACATGGCCACCGCTGGCAGGGATTTCCAGGGTGAAAGTATCGCTGCCTGCAGCAAAGCTTCGTGGGTAACAGGAGGGTGACAGAAAGGGATCGTTTTCTGCGTTAACCAGTAATGCTGGCAGGCGGATCTGTTGCAGATAACGGCCGCTGGCGGACTGATGCCAATAATCTTCCGCGTCAGCAAAGCCATGCATCGGTGCCGTGTAACGATCATCAAACTGCTTGAAGTTACGGATAGAGGAAAACCCGTCGACGCTGATCAGATGGGGAAACATACGCGCTTTGTGTTCGATCTTTTCCCGCAGATCACCCAGAAACTTCCACATAAAAATACGGTTCTGCGGCTTCGCCAGCTGCCAGGCACTGGCCTCCAGATCACAGGGAACCGAGAATGCAGCAACGCTTTTAACCTCAGCAGGCAACAGCTGCGCTTCGCGTCCACAGTACACCAGCGACAGATTTCCCCCCATGGAATAGCCCACCAGATGGATACGGCAGTAGCCCTGAGTGACCGCATAGCTGACCACCCGGTGCAGGTCATCGGTGGCGCCACTGTGATACATACGGGGTTGCAGGTTCATATCGCCACCACAGGAACGGAAATTCCACGCCAGCCCATCCCAGCCACGACGATTGGCTTCACGCAGGGTACCCAGCACATAAGGACGGCGCGAATGCCCTTCCAGGCCATGGGAAACGATGATCAGGGTATCTGAGCCGCAACGGCTCCAGTCGAGATCGAGAAAGTCACCATCATCGGTGGGAATACGTTCACGCTGCAGATGCTCATCCGCCAGTTTGCGGGTCAGCGTCGGCAGAATGCTCTGCACATAGCCGTTAGACAGCAGCCAGGGCGAGCGGTAAGCAGAAGAAATCAGGGGCATCGCGGTTTCCGGTTTTACTGAATTCAGTCAGACCGGAGAGTTTACTGCCCGGACAGGCGCTTGTCAGAACCGCTTTTTAAGATAATCGAGGATAGCGGCTGAGCTGTACAGCCATTGTTCGCCGGCAGCGCCATCAACGCGCAGACAAGGCACTTTTGGCGCACCGCCGCCATTGATGAGTTCATTGCGGTAAGCATTAACGCGGGTAACGTCTTTTTCGACCACGCGCAGACCGAGTTTTTCACACTGGCGACGGACATTAATTGAAGATGGGCAAGTGCGGCAGAAGTACAGGTGCATACGTCGCGACTCCCGATCCAGCTGGTACTGCTCTTCCCGTGAGCGGTTAACCGGTTTTACCGGTACCAAACGGTCTACTACATTCAGTGCTCTGGCTTTCAATTGTCTCGTCAGCATAAATCTGCCTGCCGTACTGCGTATACGATGGTGGCGCATTTTAAGGAAGATAAAGGGAATATCTACCCTTAAAAGGGAAAAAATCCACTGAGATTTATGCCGGCAATTCGCTAATAAGCAGAACTACGCAGTGAACGTCTGGTTTACTGCTCAGTTCACTGTGCCACTGACATTGAGAAACGTGATGGTTGCCAGTAACAGCAGAATAACCACGGTCATTACCCAGCGCGACTGCTGGCAGAAACGGCAGGGTTTACGGCGACGGGCGGTCGCAGCAGAAGCGTTAGAAACAGAGCTGGAAGATGAAGCGGCTGCCATGACTGAATACTCCGGGCATCGGGTTAACTGATGCCCTTAAGTGTAGCAGCCGCTCCTAAGGCGGGATTATTCAATCCATTTGTTACGGCTGAAGGAAGGTACATCGCTCCAGGATTCCCAGTGCATCCACACAGCGACCGCTTTACCCACAATATTTTCCTCAGGAACAAAGCCCCAGACACGGCCATCACTGCTGTTACCACGGTTATCACCCATCATCAGGTAATGTCCCTGTGGCACATCCCACTCCCCTTCCGGACCGGCCCAGATAATGAGCTGGTTAGTCAGAGAATCACGGGCCTGCATCCATTGTACGGTGGCGGTGGCGGAATCAAGCTTTTCCTCGGCCAGGAACTTCAGCGGGCGGTCTTCAGGTTCCTGGGCTGTTTGGGTTGTTTCAATCAGCTGGCCGTTAATAATCAGCTGATGATTACGGTAAACCACATGATCTCCCGGCAGCCCGATCACACGCTTGATAAAGTAGCGTGAATCATTCGGCGGGAAGAACACCATGACATCGCCACGTGCCGGTTCGCCGGTGGGGATCAGTGTGTTGCCGAAAACAGGCATACGCAAACCGTAATGGAACTTGCTGACGAGGATAAAGTCTCCTTTAATCAGACCCGGCTCCATGGAGCCAGACGGAATCTGGAAAGGTTCTGCGATAAACGAACGCAGAACGAACACCACCAGCAGAACCGGAAAGAAAGACTTTGACTGCTCGATAATAAAAGGCTCGGTCTCCGCCTTATGGATATCGTCAGGGTGAGCGTGCTTTTCAATCAGCACATCGGCAACAGCGCGACGCTTCTTTGCCAGCCAGAACTTATCGACAGCAGCCACAATACCTGTGCCGACTGTGAGAATCAGTAAAATCAGGGGAAAATCGATATCCATCGCTCTACACTTAGCTTCGATTAAAATGAAAGTCAGGCATTCTAACCGCCGGACACAGATAACGCGAGCCGCGACAACCACCCAATGGGCGGCCGCCAAAGCCTGACGCCACAATACAGACAACAGAATGGAGAAATGGTTACGTGAACCATATCACTACGCCGGAAGGCATCCGTCTCGCCTATGAACGCATGGGCAACAGAAATGATCCGGCGGTCATTCTGATTATGGGTCTGGGGGCTCAGATGCGTATCTGGCCGGATGCCCTGTGCCATGCCCTGGTGAGCAAAGGCTATCAGGTGGTGCGCTTCGATAACCGGGATGTCGGCCTGTCCAGTCAGATGGATCAGCATGGTAACCCAAGTCTGCTCGCCACCTGGCTGTCGACCAAACTGAAGCGCAAACCGCGGGTGCCTTATACACTGAAAGATATGGCGCGCGATGTTCTGGCGCTGATGGATGAACTGGACATCGACAGCGCGCATCTGGTCGGTGCATCGATGGGTGGCATGATTGCGCAGATTCTGGCTGCCAAACACAAAAAGCGGGTGCGCAGCCTGACGTCGATAATGTCTTCCAATACCAGCCCTGGTTTGCCGGACGCCAAACTCAAAGTACTGCTGAAACTGGCCAAACGTCCGACGCCGTTCAACCGTGAAGCCGCCATCCGTTACACCATGCGTATGAACCGTCTGATCGGCAGCCCGGCTTATCCAATGGATGAAATGGAATTACGTGCGCTGGCGGAAACCAGTGTTGAACGTTCTGCCAGCCCCACCGGTTTCAAACGCCAGCTGGTTGCTATCACCGCCGCCGGCGACCGCAGCAACCTGCTGAAAAAAATCAAAGTCCCGACGCTGGTGATTCACGGCAGCGATGATCCGCTGATTCCGGCGCGTATGGGCGAAGATACCGCCGCCGCCATCCGCAAAGCGAAGCTGAAAATCATCAGTGGTATGGGTCACGACCTGCCACCACTGCTGGTGCCTGAACTGGTTAAATTATTAAGCAAGCATCTGAAGAAAAGTGAAAAACGCTGGGATAAAAAACAGCAGAAAGCCCTGCTGAAACAGAGCCGGAAAGACACTGCAGAAACTTCAGAAACTTCAGAAACTGTAGAAAGTGACCCGCTGCAGCACATACCGCAAGAGATTGACCGCACCAGCGCTGAAGTTATCAAGCTGCCCCGTCAGCACGCCTGACAGCTGCGCGCCGGATAAAAAACCGCGCCGTAATCAGAAGCTGCGGGCCGGATGATAGCCGGCAAATTGCCTGGCCAACTGTGCCGCATAGTTATCCGTCATACCGGAAATAAAATCGATAGCACGCATATAGGCTTCGTACAGAGTCCAGTCTTTGGCTGGTGCGGAACGTCCCATCAGTTCGAGCACACGCTGATTACGGAAGGTCGCCTCACCGTTCAGAACCCGCTCACGCACCGCGCTTAAAAATGCTTCCAGCAGAACACCCAGCGTAGAGTAAGAACCAATTTCCACCGCCAGCTTGCGACTGTCACGGAAGATACGTTCCCGCGCCATATTTTTTGCGGCATTGACCACCTGCTTAATCACCGGCGGACAATAATCAATCAGATCGCCCTGCAGTTCACCGCGCAGCAACACTGCTTCGTTCTTAATAAACGCCTGACTGACGCTGTTGACCATAACCTCCATGGCCAGACCACGCAGCATCTGCAAACGGCGGCGCTGATTATCCGCAAACTCCAGCTGCCCACTGATAGCATCCCACTGCTCTGCCAATAAGGGCTGCAGCAAAGCTTCCACTTCCTGATAGCTGAGCAGCTCCATTTCGATACCGTCTTCCAGATCAATCAATCCATAACAGATATCGTCTGCCGCCTCGAGCAGATACACCAGAGGATGACGCGCCCAGAAATCGGGCTTAAGCTCAATCAGCCCCAGACGTTTTGCCACGGTGCGCAGAATCTCAAGTTCCGCCTGATAGCAGCCGAATTTTTTTGCCTCACCAGAGTGAACGTAATTCACCGTCCACGGGTATTTCAGAAACGCCCCTAACGTACCAAAGGTCAGGCGCATGCCACCCTGAAAGCGGTGGGACTCAACCTGAGTCACCAGACGGAACCCCTGAGCGTTACCTTCAAAGGTCTGCAGATCGGCTTTCTGCAGATCAGTCAGGCCTTCGAGAAAATGCGCATTTTCTGCATCGCGGAACCAATGGCGAATCGCATCCTCACCGGTATGGCCATAGGGCGGGTTACCGATGTCGTGAGCAAGACAGGCAGCCTGCACCAGAGCGCCAACATCACTGGCGTTCATATTGGCCGGCAGTTTCAATGCCTGGCCGACCTGTGCTCCCAATGAGCGGCCGACGCTGCCCACTTCCAGACTGTGCGTCAGACGGGTATGAATATGATCGTTTTCGGTCAGTGGATGCACCTGGGTCTTGCGGTCCAGACGACGGAAAGCCGGAGAAAAAATAATGCGGTCATAATCTTTGTGAAATGGCGTACGCGCCGTTTCCAGATCGAGGCTGCCCTGTGGCTCCCCAAAGCGATCGGATGACAGTAATTGCTGCCAGTTCATTGCGCGTGTCATAACTCAGATCCGCATTATTAATAAAGATGGATACCCGCGAGTATAACGGCAGCGGCAAACAGGCTCCAGCAAAGGTACTGACAGTACAATCAGCACAATCTGTCCGCCTGAGAACAGGCCGTATGCAACATATGGTTGGTTACACAGAAGATCCTGGCACAAAAAAAGCCCGCAATGCAGCAGGCGATTGCGGGCTTTTTCTTCACACTCTTTCTGGGTGAGGTTCGTGCTTTCTCAGACTCTTTGCTTACGCCGATAATTTATTCAACGTTTGCGGTGCTGGTGTCGGTACTTTCTTTGACAGGCGCTTCAGCAGTTACTGCAGTCTGATCAGCCGGTGCCTCATATTTCAGCCAGGTCTGGCTGCGGCCAATCCAGGAAACTCCAATATAGCCACGTACTTCCAGCGACTCACCGTCATCAGCGACGTTCAGTTTTGACTTATAAATTTTGCCGGATTGAGGATCAAGAATATGGCCACTCTTCCACTCGCCTTCGCCGTCTTTTTCCAGACCCCACATAAAGGTCAGCCCCTCAATCGGCTGATCTTTAAAATCATCAGGACACTCAGAGCAGACCTTACCCTGATCATCTTCTTTAAGCACTTTAACGACCGTGCCCTGCAGTTCACCTTTATCGTTTACGCGAATATCAACCACGCTTTTCTGAGTGCCGTCTTCATCATCGACGGTAACCCACTGACCTACCGCTGGATCAGCCATAACCGGTGCTGCTATTAACAGACTCAATACCAGACCGCCGACTGAACGCTTAATTTTCATAACTGGATACTCCGTAATAATTTGTATCTGCTTATTGTTATTGTTGGATACGGGACTTTAAGCGATAGCCAGATGAAAGCAACCGCCGTATACGACGTTATTCGTAATAAGGTTGGCCTGCTTTGATACATTTTGCACACATGTGATCAATTCAATACCCAGGCGTTATTTTTATATACCTTGTGTGACGCGTTTAGTCCTGCATATAAAGACTTTTCTTAATAACGCAAAGCCTGTGTTTCCGCAGCCCTCAGCGGAGGATTCTTATGTGCTTACTACCTTGGTATGCCCCTTAAAAATCCGCCATTTTGAATTCCTAATTCATTGTTATTTATAAAGATTTTTAACAGCCAAATACCCATATCCGGATGTTACTACCAAGGTCTAGCTATGAGTAATTAAGGCGTTACTGCTAGCTTTGAGTTGCACTCAAATAAAAATTAAAAGGAGGGGTTATGGCTTTCCAATCTGAAGAAGATAAAAAAGCTTATTGGCGCAAAAACCTGAATCTTATGTTCTCTCTGCTCGTAATCTGGGCGCTGGTGTCTTATGGCTTCGGCATTCTGTTACGTCCGGTAATGGACGCGATTCCGGTTGGCGGTGTTGGTCTGGGTTTCTGGTTTGCACAACAGGGATCTATTTATGTGTTTCTCGCGATCGTTGCTTTCTACGCAAAGAAAATGCGTGCGCTCGACCGTGAGTTCGGCGTAGACGACGACTAATTATAATAAATAACAGGAGCACATGATGGATTTACAGACTTTAACCTATATCGTAGTGGGCCTTACCTTTGCCCTCTATTTCGGTATTGCTATCTGGGCCCGTGCCGGGACGACAGGTGAGTACTACGCGGCTGGCCGCGGCGTACACCCGGTTGCCAACGGTATGGCGACCGCTGCTGACTGGATGTCTGCTGCATCTTTTATCGGTATGGCAGGTCTGATCGCCTTTAAAGGCTATGACGCCTCCATCTTCCTGATGGGCTGGACCGGTGGTTATGTACTGCTGGCTCTGTGTCTGGCACCTTACCTGCGTAAGTTCGGTAAGTTTACTGTGCCTGACTTCATCGGTGACCGTTACTACTCAAGTACTGCGCGTATTGTGGCAGTAATCTGTCTGATCGTTGCCTCTCTGACTTACGTAATCGGTCAGATGAAAGGTATCGGTGTTGCCTTCTCCCGCTTTATGGATGTGGACTACTCTACCGGCCTGTATACAGGTATGGGTATCGTATTCTTCTACGCCGTACTGGGTGGTATGAAGGGTGTAACTTACACTCAGATCGCTCAATACTGTGTACTGATCTTTGCCTACACCGTACCTGCGGTATTTATTTCTCTGAACCTGACCGGTAACCCGATTCCACAACTGGGCTTCCTGTCTGATACTGCTGACGGTACGCCACTGCTGGTGAAACTCGACCAGACCCTGGTTGATCTGGGTTTTGCTGAGTACACCGCGCAGAAAGGTGGTTCGTTCAACATGCTGATGTACACACTGTCTCTGATGATGGGTACAGCCGGTCTGCCACACGTAATCATCCGTTTCTTCACTGTACCGAAAGTATCTGATGCCCGTACTTCTGCTGGCTGGGCACTGCTGTTCATCGCGATCCTGTACACAACAGCACCAGCTGTAGGTTCCATGGCTCGTCTGAACCTGACCAATACCATTCAGTCTGGCCCTGTTGGCTCTGCTGAAGGCAACCTGGTCTATGCAGAACGTCCGGACTGGTTCAAGAACTGGGAAACCACAGGTCTGCTGCAGTTTGAAGATAAGAATGGCGACGGCCGTATCCAGTATTACGATGACACCAACCCTGAATTTGCTGCGAAGGCTGAATCTTTCGGCTGGAAAGGCAATGAGATGGTGAAAGTTGACCGTGACATCATGGTACTGGCTAACCCTGAAATCGCTAACCTGCCAAACTGGGTAATCGCCCTGGTGGCTGCCGGTGGTCTGGCTGCGGCACTGTCTACAGCAGCGGGTCTGTTGCTGGCGATCTCTACCGCAATTTCCCATGACCTGCTGAAGCGTACCTTCATGCCGGATATTGGCGAGAAACAGGAACTGATGGCTGCACGTATCGCAATGGCAGGTGCCATTCTGGTAGCGGGTTATCTGGGTCTGAATCCGCCAGGCTTTGCGGCTCAGGTGGTAGCACTGGCCTTCGGTCTGGCTGCATCGTCCATCTTCCCGGTACTGATGATGGGTATCTTCAGCACCAAGGTGAACAACACAGGTGCAGTAGCCGGTATGCTGGTTGGTCTGGTGTCCACCCTGGTGTACATCTTCACCTACAAAGGCTGGTTCTTCGTTACCGGTACTAACATGCTGCCAAATACTCCGGACAACTGGTTCCTCGGAATCGCACCGGAAGCATTCGGCGCCATGGGTGCTCTGCTGAACTTCGTAGTAGCCTTCGTAGTATCCAACATGACCGCACCTGTGCCGGATGATATCCGTCACATGGTGGAAGACATCCGCTTCCCTAAAGGTGCAGGTGAAGCTCAGGATCACTGATCTGAGTAGCCCTTAAAGAAAGAACCCGGCTCCGGCCGGGTTTTTTATTGCCTGTCACATTCCCATCGGGCGCCATACGACTTCCCTGCAGCAAGCCTGGAAACGAAACGCAGCAGAAAAACAACGGCCGATAATCATCGCCCGAGCAGAATCATCTCTCTGAAAAACCGTTATAACGTTGCAAGGCGTGATGGATAAATAAATCAGGAAAAAGATAAGAGAGTAATAAAGAAAAGCACAGGTGCGAGAGAAATAAAGAAAAACGCAGACGCGAGAGAAATAGAGAGAAGCCCAGACGTGACAGAAATAAAGAGAAGCGCCTCAGAATTCCGTCAGTTTGATGTACATAAGCGCAGTAGAAATAACATCTCCCATCGCACTGTGACGTTCGATCACAGGTACATTGAGATCCTTCGCCAAACCTTCAAACGTCAGATCAAGATGCAGCTCAGGCACCAGTCTGCGCTTTCTGCGTACATAAATTTCCGATACTTCGATGAATTTATTCGGCAGCTGAAAATTATAAAGACGCTTAATGTAGCGGTTAAGTATCGCCCGGTCGTACTCGATGTAAAAGCCACAGATCGGGCGGTTACCAATAAAATCGAGCAGTTTTTCAATAGCTTCTGACACCGCGACACCCTGCTCACGATCTTCACGCCGCAGGTAATGCACCCGCACCGCATTGGGGTCGGTGACTGCATCGGATTTCACGGTGATATCGATGGCGCTGGAGAGCATAATCTCTTTGCCTTTAACCCGTACCGCCGCCACACTGAGCAGCTCACCTTTGCGTTTATCAAATACACTGGTCTCGCAATCGAGTACCACAATTTCATCACCATCATAAGGGTCCGCCATATGTTGCCAGCGTCCCTGAGGCGGTATTCTGCCGGACAGCTTTTGCCACAGTCTGAGCATCAGAAATTCTCCAGATGATAATGATGAATAAGAAACTGTTTAAACTTTTTCACCCGGTGTAAAGCATGGCGCAGCATACTGCGGTCGACGCTGCGCAGAGAATCCAGTTTCAGCTGCTGACTCATTCCCGGATTAATGGAATTGCTCAGTAATTGCTGACGCAGCCGGATACGTAAAAACAGCAATAATGCGTCTTTCAGCCCCTGCGCGGTCTCTTCATCCAGTACACGGCGCTCCTGCAGAACATCCAGCCGGTGCAGCGTATTCGATTCATTAATACCGTATTCAAATGCAAGGGCACGCACACCATGTACCAGTGGAAATATACCGCCTTTCTTGATATCAATCGTGCCGTGGTCTTCGCGGATTTTCCCTAAAAATGTCAGGGGCGTTTCGAACTGCAGGGCCGGACGGGCAAACCAGGAAGAGGTAATGCTGGAGCGCAGGGACTCTTTCTGCCAGCTGGCTTTCACCGGCGCAAACAGCTCAGCATTTCCACAGACTGGCTCTGCATCCATAAGAATGGCCATATTCATCATCGGCTCAGGTTCAGCTGAACTCAGCCAGCGACTTACTCTGCCCTGCCAACCCTCACGGGTTTCAATCCAGCTGTCGCTGATGAACATCACACCGCCGGGACACGGCGGATAGCCAAAGTCGAGAAACGCCTGATGCAGACGTTGCAACAGCGGCAGCACTGCCTCGCGGTCGTGTTCGTTTTCCAGAATAATGGCGTTGTCCTGGTCGGTTTTCAGTATCTGCTCACCTCGCCCTTCACTGCCTAATACCAGAATACAGACACTGTTACGCAATCTTTCCGGAAAGATAAGATCAAAGGCGCGCTGCATCAGGCGACGGTTGAGCGTGGTAATCAGCTCCATAATGGCGACGACTTTAACGCCCTGAGAAGACAGACTGTTAATCAGGGTTTCCAGTCGTTTGGCGGCTGTAACCAGTTCTTTCATACTCTTCGCCTGCTCAATACGCATGGCGATCACATGCGAGTGTGTCGAGAACAGACTGAGCATATCCATCAGCTCCAGCATGCCGATGATGTCGCCATCACGCCGCACCACAACCCGCTCAATACCGTGCTGTGTCATTTTCAGCAGCGCACTGAAGAGGAAGTCGCCGTAGTTGACGTCGATCAGATCGTAATTGGCAATATCTGCGACTTTATCCTGCTTCTCCATGTCGCCTAACAGAGTGGCATTAAGCAGATCCGTGCCGGTGACGATGCCGACTTTTTTGGCTGTGCGCACCAGTATTGCATCGTGTTTCTGCTCTTTCATGATAACAGCCACACGGGCCAGACTGGTCTGCCCTGTTACATAAACCGGAGTACGGATGGTGTCTTCGTCAATGCGGGATAAAATAAATTCCGAAACCCCGGTTTCGCGCTGTTCAACCAGCTGCTCCTGAGTACCAAGGTCGGTTTTAAAATAAATCGAGAAATCGCTGGAATCTTCCAGCAGCTGAATAAAATCCTGGGCCTTTAACAGATAGCACAGGGTTTCTTCCATGGCTGTGTAGCGGTGTTTACAGGCGCTCTCCAGTACCGCGCGAACATCAAAAACGTCTTCTTTACCGTATTGCGAAAAAACCGTGCCATCACTGTCCGTTTCTTCGACCACGCCTTTGTAAACAATATAAATACCGGGCGCGACATTACCTTCGTCGAGAATAACGGCACCGGACGGAAAGAAAACCAGATCAAGGCGACTGGTCAGCCAGTCGAGCTGCTCAGTTGAAAGAAAACTGAAAGGTGGCTGATTCAGGTTTATCTGTATGGTCATTATTATTCTCCAGACCCGTCATCCCTGTTACATACAGCAGCCTGCAACGCGCACTCAGTAGTTCAGTCCTCCGGAAGTTCCGGGGCCGGTCTGAGAGCGGACAAACTGCTGATCGAATAAATCCCGCTCAGCATTACCTCTGGCAGACTTATCCGTCACTGAAAAATACCAGATCCCGGCAAAGGCAACGCTGACTGAGAACAATGCGGGATATTTATACGGAAATACAGCTTCTTCATGGGCCAGGATATCCACCCAGACCACAGGCCCCAGAATCACCAGCAACACGGCGGTCAACAGGCCCAGCCAGCCTCCCAACACCGCGCCGCGGGTCGTCAGGCGACGCCAGCACATAGACAACAGCAGTACCGGGAAATTGGCGCTGGCTGCAATCGCAAACGCCAGACCAACCATAAAGGCAATATTCTGGTCTTCAAACAGCAATCCCAACCCAATCGACAGACTGCCTAGCAGCACAACGGTAATTTTTGATACGCGCACTTCCTGCGCCTCACTGGCATCAGGGCGCAACAACGTGGCATACAGATCGTGTGACACTGCAGACGCTCCGGCAAGCGCCAGTCCGGCAACAACCGCCAGAATGGTTGCAAACGCCACCGCTGAAATAAATCCCATAAACCAGTGACCACCCACCGCTCCGGCAAGATGAATTGCGGCCATGTTATTACCACCGATCAGAGAGCCATCCGCCGTCAGAAACTGAGGGTTCGTGGATACCAGCACAATGGCGCCAAAACCGATAATAAAGGTCAGAATGTAGAAATAGCCGATAAAACCCGTGGCGTAAAACACGGATTTACGCGCCTCGCGCGCATCCGCAACGGTAAAGAAACGCATCAGGATATGTGGCAGGCCTGCGGTACCGAACATTAGCGCAATACCAAGGCTGATAGCAGAGACAGGGTCAGACACCAGACCACCCGGTGCCATTATGTTGATGCCGTCTTTATGAACTTCCGTCGCCCGCTGAAACAGACTGCCAAAATCGAACCCTGTGCTGGCCATCACCATTAACGCCATAAAGCTGGCACCGGATAACAGCAACACGGCTTTGATGATCTGCACCCAGGTAGTCGCCAGCATTCCGCCCAGCGTGACGTACAGCACCATCAGCACACCGACCGTAACCACCGCGTAACTGTAGGGTAAGCCAAACAACAGCTGAATCAGCTTACCGGAACCCACCATCTGAGCGATCAGATAAAGAGATACAACACACAGTGAGCCCGCGGCAGATAACGTACGGATCTGCGTTTTCCCCAGGCGGTAGGAGGCAACATCGGCAAACGTGTAACGGCCGAGATTGCGCAGACGCTCGGCAATCACAAACAGAATCAGTGGCCAGCCGACCAGAAAACCGATGGAATAGATAAGACCGTCAAATCCGGACAGATAAACCAGACCGGATATCCCCAGAAACGAGGCCGCTGACATGTAATCACCGGCGATGGCCAGGCCATTCTGAAAGCCGGTAATACTGCCACTGGCGGAATAGAAGTCAGCGGCTGTACGGGTACGCCGGCTGGACCAGACAGTGATACCCAGAGTGAGCGCCACAAAAATCAGAAACATGGTTACCGCAGCCCAGTCCGGTCCACTGGTATCACTTCTGGCACTACTTATGGCACTACTACTGGCACCACTTATGGTACCACTCAATGAAACGGACCCGGCCGCCGATGCCTGCCCGGATAGCATGACAAGCAGGATAAAAAACAGGGCTTTCAACGACTCATCACCCACTGATGGGTACATTCTTCGATGATGCGCTGGTTTTCTTCGTCAAACTCGGTGTTAGCCCGTTTAACGTAAATCCCTGTCATCAGAAATGACGCAATGATGATAAAAATGCTGATCGGTATGCCCCAGCTGATCACACTGTCATCGGTCACAGGCGTCGCCAGCACCTCAGGGGCGAATGCCACCAGAGAAATAAAACTGAAGTACACAATAATCACGATAGCCGACAGGCGCACGGTAAACAGGCGTCGCTTTTCTACCAGCTCAATAAAATCCGGGTGAAACTGAATTCGCCGGTAAATATCTTCGTGCATAACACTCTCCGCACAACACGCGCCGCACAACACTCGCCACGCAAAACACGCAGCCGAGCCAGAGCAACGGCTTTACTGATCAGACCACATACACACCGGAAGGAAGTCAGTTTCCGGGACAGACCAGTGTACAAATTTGCGTTGCGTGCCTCAGCAAGACCATAGTCGGTGAACCCATAGACTCAGGTCACAAATCTCAATGAAAAGGTCTTTTGCATTAAGACTATTGAGCGAGCCGCTTTTCGACTTTAGTCTTAGTTTGCAGATACCTGCGACCGAGAATGTGCCTGCTCCGTGTTAAGCTCTCGCCCACCGTTCAGCGCACAATAACGATAAGGACCCCTATGATCCCCAGCTGGCAGCTTGTTTCTATCTCCGTGTTATACATCGGCACTCTGTTCTGGATTGCCTGGTACGGTGACCGTCGTGCGCAAAGCGGTAAACCAGTACACAACACGGGCATGATTTACAGCCTGTCGCTGGCGGTGTACTGCACGTCCTGGACCTTCTATGGTGCGGTGGGTCAGGCCGACACCAGTGGCTGGCTGTTCCTTACCATTTATATCGGCCCCATTCTGTTTCTGTTTTTTTTCTGGCGCATGCTCGGAAAAATCATCCGCATCGCCAAAGAAAAACGTCTTACCTCCATCGCCGACTTTATTGCCACCCGTTATGGCCGCGATCACACCCTGGCGATTCTGGTAACGCTGGTCGCCGTGCTTGGCGTTGTGCCTTATATCGCTTTGCAGCTGAAAGCCATTGCCACCACCTTTGAACTGGTGACCATGCCCCTCGGTGCGCTGGATCAGGGGCCTCTGCCCTTCTGGCAGGACACCGCGTTTCATATCAGCTGGGCGATGGCGCTGTTTGTTATCGTGTTCGGTACCCGGGATATCGACGCCAGTGAGCAGCATCCGGGGATGATTCTGGCGGTGGCGTTTGAATCCATGATCAAACTGCTGGCAATGATTACCATTGGTGTGTGGGTGATGACCAGCCTGTTTGATTCACCACTGGATGTCTTCCGCCTGTCGTACGAAAGCTTCCCGGAACACGCCCTGTTTAACAGCGATATTATTTCTCTGGCGTTTATTCTGCAGACGCTGTTGGCAGGCTTTGCCATTCTCTGTCTGCCGCGCCAGTTTCAGGTAGCCGTAATCGAAAATGAATCGCCGCGCCATATTAATGCCGCCCGCTGGACCTTCCCCATTTACCTGATTCTGATGCTGATGTTTGTGGTGCCCATCGCGCTCACCGGTCATATGTTTATGCGTGAACTGGGCTTTACCCCGGACACTTATGTACTCAGCCTGCCGGTGACCCTCGGCCATGAAATGCTGGCCATCATCGCCTTTATCGGCGGTGGCAGTGCGGCTACCGGCATGATCATCGTTGCCACCATTGCGATCAGCACCATGGTTTCCAACGAATTAATTCTGCCAGCCTTCTTCCGCAATACGCAGCAGCAGGCCGATATTCAGCAATCAACCCGGGTACGCACACTGGTTCTGACCGTACGCCGTATGGTCATTCTGGCCATGCTGCTGGGCTCCTATCTGTTTTATCGACTGGTCGGAGAGTTTGAATCTCTGGCCGCCATCGGCCTGCTGTCGTTTGCTGCAGTCGCCCAGTTTGCTCCGCCACTGATCGGCGGTCTGATCTGGCAGGGCGGCAACCGGCAGGGCGCCATTACCGGCCTGGTATCCGGTACCGGTATCTGGTTCTACACCCTGCTGTGGCCAGTGCTGGCTCATGGTCTTGACGATGCCAGCAGCGCTACCCAGATGCTGGGCATGAATCTGGATGATTTCAGTTTCGGCGTTATTCTGTCGCTGAGCGTGAATATTTCCTTTTATATTTTCTTTTCTGTGGTGACCAACGCATCCGTGCGCGAACGTATGCTGGCGTCGGATTTCACCAGTACCAAAGCGCCGGTCAGTGGCAAGCATGTACCGCCCAGTTTCTCCTGCAAAGTCGATGATGTGCGCGTGGTGCTGGAACGCATTCTTGGTTTCAAAAAAACCGAAATGTTTTTCTCTGATTACCAGGCCCGTCATGGCATTCAGTACGACCACGCCATCGCCACCAACGACCTACTGCACGAAGCAGAAAAATTACTGGCCTCAGTTGTGGGCTCCTCCTCTGCCCGGGTGATTTTCTCCACTTTGCTTGGTGGTGAGCAGATTCAGATCCGTGACCTCGCATTCCTCGCCAGTGAGGCGAGCCAGGCCTTTGCCATGAGCCGCGAGCAGTTGCAGGCGGCGCTGGAAAATCTGCAGCAAGGGGTGAGCGTGGTCGACCGCAACCTCAATCTCGTCGCCTGGAACCACAGGTACCTGGAAATATTTAATTACCCACCGTCGCTGATTCAGGTGGGTAAGCCGATTTCAGAAATCATTGAGTTCAATGCCCGTCGTGGTTTCTGCGGCACCGGTTCCATTGAAGAACAGGTTGGCCGGCGCATGAACTTCCTCAGTGCCGGTTCAGCGCATCAGTTTGAACGCCTGCTGCCCAATGGCGTGGTTATTTACATGCAGGGCCATCCGATGCCCGACGGTGGTTTCGTAACCAGTTTCACCGACATTACCGTGCACAGAAAAGCCGAACAGGCTCTGAAAGAAGCCAACATCAATCTGGAACAACGGGTGGAAAAAAGTACCCGGGACGTCGATGACCTGACCTCCAAGCTGATTGAAGCCAACACCAGTAAAACCCGCTTTCTGGCAGCCGCCGGCCATGACCTGATGCAGCCGCTGAACGCGGCAAAACTCTTTGCCTCGACACTATCGCAGCAGAATCTGAGCAAGGAACAGCATGAGCTGCTGAATCATCTGGAAGGCTCATTGCAGTCGGCAGAAGATGTTCTGTCGGTACTGGTTGAAATCTCCAAGCTGGATGCCGGCGCCATGGAGCCCAGCCTGCGCCCGATCAGTCTGGCCGCGGTGCTGAAACCGCTGCGTGACGAATTCACCGCACTGGCAGCAGATAAAGGCCTGCAACTCCGATTCCGCGGCAGCGATGCCTGGGTCATCAGCGATGCCCACTGGCTGCGGCGCATTATTCAGAATC
Source organism: Thalassolituus sp. UBA6592 (assembly GCF_002433655.1). Classification (NCBI taxonomy): domain Bacteria; kingdom Pseudomonadati; phylum Pseudomonadota; class Gammaproteobacteria; order Oceanospirillales; family Oceanospirillaceae; genus Thalassolituus; species Thalassolituus sp. UBA6592. The sequence continues at coordinate 29,775 of NZ_DJIO01000022.1, forward strand.
TGCTGTCCAATGCCGTGCGCTATACCCGCCAGGGCGGCATTCTGCTGGGGTGCCGTAAACGCGGCGACCATCTTGTGGTGGAGGTGTGGGATACCGGCCCGGGGATTCCTAAATCCAAGCTGCGTGAGATTTTTGGCGAATTTAAACGCCTTAATCAGGAGAATCAGGATTCCAAAGGCCTCGGTCTGGGTCTGGCTATTGTTGATCGCATGGCCAAACGTATGAATCATGAAGTCAGTGTCGATTCCTGGGTTGGCAATGGCACCCGTTTCCGCGTCACCCTGCCGCTGACAGAAGCCGTCAGTACGCCGGCCTCGACAGCCCCTGAAGCAGGCAGCCGTATTACCGGCAGCTTCGAAGGTCTGCCGACCTTCTGCATCGACAACGATCCTGAAGTTCTGGCCGGGATGAACGCCCTGCTGAGCAGCTGGAAATGTAATGTTTACAGCTGCAGCAATCTTGAAGAAGCGTCTGAAATCCCGTTTAAACCGTCCATTATGCTGGCTGACTATCAGCTGGATAACGACGAAACAGGCCTGCAGGCCATGATCAACCTGCGTAAGCATTTCGGCGAGGATATACCCGGGGTTCTGATTACCGCTGATCCCCGTGCCGAAGTGGAAGAACAGGCCCGCAGTCTGGGCTTCTGGTTCCTGCGCAAACCGGTAAAACCTGCCGCCCTGCGCGCTCTGATCCGCCGCCTGATCCGCTGAGCACGGGTCACTATCAACAAAAAAAGCCGGTCAATGACCGGCTTTTCTGTGTTCCCGCAGAGTCTGAATCAGACGCCTGCCTGCCCCGCCATGATGCTGTCCGGTTTCTCAATATCGAGACTCTGAACGGCAATCACCGCCTGGGTACGGGTACGTACGCCCAGCTTGCGGAAAATAGCGGTTACGTGCGCTTTGATGGTCGCTTCACTGACATCCAGATCATAAGCAATCTGCTTGTTCAGCATGCCTTCTGACATCATGGTCAGCACACGGAACTGCTGAGGTGTCAGACTGGCCAGACGCTCGGCCAGATCCAGTGCGTTCTGATTCGGCTGATGCTGATGACGGCGGGCAGCTTCCGGCAGATAAATATCGCCTTCCAGAACCTGACCGATCGCTTTGGCGATGTCTTCCAGCGGCGCCGATTTGGCGATGTAGCCAGAGGCTTCGTGATCCACCGCCTGACACATGATCGCCGGATCTTCACAGGCCGAGACCACAATCACCGGAATTTCCGGATAATGGGAACGCAGAAATACCAGACCGGAATAACCATGAGCCCCCGGCATCTGCAGATCCAGCAATACCAGATCTGCATCTTTATGCTGTTCAACAACCTGCTGCAGCTCCGGCAGAGACTCAGCCTGCTCAATACTGACATCCGGCACCAGCTGCTTTACCGCCTGCTGCATCGCTGTCCGGAATAAGGGGTGATCATCAGCAATGATGATTTTTTGTGCTAACTGCATAGTCTCCTCCGCGGAGCTGGCTACTTCTGTCGGTAGCTTACTTACTTTTTATCAGGGCTGCGCTCATTTTAAAGCAAAAAACTGCCCAGGGAACGCATCCCGGGGCAGTTTTCCAATCACAACAACAATCAGCGGTTGAGGCGCTCGTCTACCAGAGAGTCAACAACAGACGGATCCGCCAGTGTTGAGATATCACCCAGAGCATCATGTTCGTTGGCTGCGATCTTACGCAGAATACGGCGCATGATCTTACCGGAACGGGTTTTTGGCAGCCCCGGTGTGATCTGAATCAGATCCGGCGTTGCCACAGGGCCGATGTCGGTACGAACCCAGTTGCGCAGCTCTTTCACCAGTTCATCACTGGCTTCTTCGCCGGCGTTCAGCGTCACATACACATAGATGCCCTGGCCTTTGATATCGTGCGGGTAACCCACCACAGCGGCTTCAGCAACCTTCGGATGCGCTACCAGCGAGCTTTCAACTTCGGCAGTACCCATACGGTGGCCGGAAACGTTGATAACGTCATCCACACGGCCAGTGATCCAGTAGTAACCATCTTCGTCACGACGGGCGCCGTCACCGGTGAAATACATGCCGCGGAATGTAGAGAAGTAAGTCTGTACAAAACGCTCATGGTCACCGTAAACAGAACGCGACTGACCCGGCCAGCTGTCGATGAGCACCAGGTTACCCTCTGTTGCACCTTCCAGCACCATGCCAGAGTTGTCCACCAGAGCTGGCTGCACACCAAAGAACGGACGGCTCGCTGAACCCGGTTTCATATCGGTTGCGCCCGGCAGCGGCGTAATCATGATGCCGCCGGTTTCAGTCTGCCACCAGGTATCCACGATCGGGCAGTTCTGCTCACCGATCACATCGTAGTACCACTGCCATGCTTCAGGGTTGATTGGCTCGCCCACAGAACCCAGCAGACGCAGGGACTCACGATGCGTGTCTTCAACAGCCTTTTTGCCTTCCGCCATCAGTGAACGGATTGCCGTTGGTGCGGTGTACAGAATATTGACCTTGTGCTTATCAACAATCTGCGAGAAACGGTTGACGTCCGGGTAATTCGGCACACCTTCGTTCATCAGAGTAATACCGCCATTGGCCAGCGGGCCGTAAAGCAGGTAAGTGTGACCGGTAATCCAGCCCACATCCGCGGTACACCAGTAGACATCACCATCGTGGTAGTCGAACACGTATTGATGCGTAATGGACGCCCACACCATATAGCCACCGGTGGTATGCACCACGCCTTTTGGCTTACCGGTAGAACCGGAGGTGTAAAGAATGAACAGCGGATCTTCAGCGTTCATTTCTTCCGCCGGGCAATGGGGCGAGGAGATAGAAATCAGGTCGTGGTACCAGACATCACGGGCACCGTGCCAGGCGACATCAGAACCGGTACGTTTCACCACGATCACTTTTTCCAGTGAACGGATGCTTGGGTGAGTCAGAGCCTCATCCACGTTCGCTTTCAGTGGTACACGCTTGCCACCACGAACACCTTCATCTGAGGTGATAACGATCTTGGCGTTACTGTCTTCAATACGGCCAGCCAGTGCATCCGGAGAGAAACCACCGAATACCACAGAGTGGATCGCGCCAATACGGGTACAGGCCAGCATAGCAACGGCTGCTTCCGGGATCATTGGCATGTAAATGCACACCACGTCACCTTTACGCACGCCCTGACCACGCAGCGCGTTGGCGAAGCGGGACACTTCTTCGTGCAGTTCTTTATAGGTAATGGTGCGGTCCTGATCCGGCTCATCGCCTTCCCAGATAATAGCCGCCTGATCACCACGGGTTTCCAGGTGACGGTCCAGACAGTTTGCGGATGCGTTCAGTGTGCCGTCTTCAAACCAGTTGATCGCTACGTTGTGATCATCAAATGAAACGTTGCGTACTTTGGTGAAAGGTTTGATCCAATCAATACGTTGTTCGGCCTGTTCACGCCAGAAACCCTCAGGGTTAATGACGGACTGCTGATACATCTGCAGATATTTTTCATTGTTAATCCAGGCTGAATCAGCAAATTCCTGCTTAACCGGATACACCTTCTGTTCGCTCATAGCGTTCTCCCGAATGATTATTTTTAGATCGCGAAGATTCTGCGCACGATATATATGTACTGATATTCATATTGGTCACTGGCGGCTTTCGCCAAAATTAGACAATGGTCTATCGGGCTTAAAAATAAATATATTTTTATCGCTTTTACCGTCCGGTAAGAAAACGTCGGAGATTCATCCGTAAGCCGCGCTGCCACTGATATTCCACGGACTTATGACGTTTTACTGGCGGTATTTTAAACACGAATTCAAGCCATTGAATCAAAAGGAATATTTATTCTTTTTCAGCCACCAAAGAGCCTCGGTTACATCTATATCCTGTTTTAGCGCGCCACCTTATAGAGGGTTTCTGTTATTTAAAAGTCAAAAGCCAGCAGTCAGCACCAAATGATAATCCGGTAGTAATACCGACGACTAATATTACGTATTTACACCTACCCCCTGATTCGTTCGACCTTTGGCTAATTTCTCACTAATGACAGACTCACCATAGTGGCGGGGTGCACTACGATAAAAACAAAAGGAGAGTGACATGCGTAAGACCCCTCTAATCCTTATGGCAGCCGCTATGCCATTTGCAGCTCAGGCTGCAGACGTCGATTTTAAATTCGGCGGTTTCGTAAAGCTGGATGCCATGGTCAGCACTTATTCCGAAGGTGATGTTGATGGTGCGTTATTTTACGTCCCATCCACTATCCCGGTGGAATCCGCTACTGGTGAGGAAACAACCGACTTTGATATGAACGCGCAGACTTCGCGTTTTAACCTGACTTCAGTAACCACTCTGGATAACGGTGAAAAGATCAAAGCCTTCTTCGAGATGGACTTTAACGGTGGCGGCGGTAATGAGCTGGTTTCCAACTCATACAACCCTCGCCTCCGTCATGCTTTCTTCAGCTATAACAACCTGTTAGTTGGTCAGACCTGGACCACATTTATGAACACCGGTGCTCTGCCGGAGTCCGTAGACTTCCTGGGTGTCTCTGAAAGTACTGTGTTCTCACGTCAGGCACAGATCCGTTACACCATGGGTGATTTTCAGTTCGCGCTGGAAAACCCATCATCACGTATCGACATGGCAGGTACTAACAGCCTGACTGATGACGCCAGCTTCCCGGATGTTGTGGTTCGCTACAATATGAAAGCCGGTTCTGCTGATATGACCGTTGCTGGTCTGTTCCGTGAAATCAGCTATGACGATGGCGCTGGCACTGATGACAGCACTACTGGCTACGGTGTGAACTTCTCCGGTAAAGTCATGGTAGGCGCTGACGATCTGAAGTTCAGCTACACCTACGGCTCGGTAGGACGCTACGTCGGTCTGGCAATGGTTGAAGATGCGGTTATCGACTCCGATGGCGATCTCGATGCCCCTGTCACCAGTGCTGGTTTCGTAAGCTTCCGTCACCACTGGAGCCCGAAAATGCGCAGCTCCATTACATACTCAATGCTTGATGCAGACTACGATGATGAAGCGGCAGCGGCGGCTTATACCAAGTCCTCGTCCAGCCTTCGTGTCAACCTGATGTACTCCCCGGTTAAACCTGTTACCTACGGTGTGGAATACACCGCAGCTACCCGTGAGCTGGTTGGTGGTGCAGAGGGTGATCTGAACCGTGTTCACTTCACTGCAAAATACGCTTTCTGATCCATTAAAAGCGTCAGAAAACCGGCTTCGGCCGGTTTTTTTATGGGCAGCGTTCCTCGCCAGCTTGCCAGTTCTGAAGAATCTGCTAAGCGACTTCCGTTAAATCACCTCAGAATTTACGCTTAAGTGTCAGATTTCTGGTGTAAAATTACCCTGAAAAAGGGTCAGAATTACGTCAGATAACATGTCTGGACAGATATGCTATTGTTGATATCCTTATTTTTACAAAAATACACAAAAAAGTTTTAAAAGTGTTGAAGTGACATTTTTTGTCACAATCTACCAACAAAAAGAAGTACGAAGGTACCATTAGACCCAAAAACAGTCATTGGTCGTCTGTAAAACCCCGCTTATCGCAATGAATTCTCAACCCTCACAAATAAATCAATAAAAACAGAAAGTTAGCCCGACAACTTTTGTCACCACCGCCCCATGACGGCAAATTGACTGGATACCGCCCCCCTCATACTATCCGCGCCATGCGCAAAACAAATAAGCACTTTTGTATGAAGGTGCTGACACTTCCCGCCCCCTTCCGGTCGTCTGAACCGGTGCGTGCTGCAAAGCACTGTGGCCCCCGCATTTCCGCAGGGCATTTCGCCGTGCCTGCCACAAACGCAATCCGTACTGAAACTGCCCGTGCAGTTGCTGTGCAACGAATCCTTCCGGCTGAGTGTGCCGGTTTGCTTCGAACCCTCACGTCTGTTCAGTCCTCTGCAGCTGCAGGGAAGCACTTACCTGCAATGAGTACTTCCCTGCAGCTGTCGGGTCTGCAGACGTTTTCACTTTGTTATTCCATGGTCCATCAAGGAGAAATCCATGAAATTGATTAAGCACGCTGCATTTGCAGCAGCCGGTCTGCTGGCCTCAACAATGAGCTACGCTGCCGGTACTTCCGTTGGTACATCAATCGATAACACCGCGACTGCTACCTACTACGCTGCTGGTGACACCACCAGCCAGCTGTCGGCTGAGTCCAACACTGAATCCGTTGTGGTTCAGGAAATTATCGATTTCACCATCAACACAACCTCTTCAAACGTGAACGTTACGTCTGAACAACAGGACGTCGTCGTGGCTTATACCGTGTCCAACACAGGTAACGGTTCCGAAGGCTTTGTATTCAGCGTAACTGGCGCAGGCCCTGACTTCACACCAGCGACTTTCCAGCTGTATGAAGACCGCGATGGCAACGGTGTTCTTGACCCAAGCGATATCGCTCAGGGTGCGCTGAATGCCAATGGCGAAATCAACCTGAATGAAGATGAAACCAAAACTATCTTCGTTGTCACCGATATCCCGGTTGCCAACGTTGGCGAACAGGGTTCCGGCATCGTAACCGTTGCTTCTTCAACTCCAGGTGTATCGACTGCCTCCATTGGTGATGTTCTGCCAGGTGAAGGTGATGGCGGTACTGACGCTGTTGTTGCGGTGGCTTCCGGTACCGACACTCTGACCCACACCTATACCGTCGTTGTGGATCCTGATGCGGTTGACGCAGTGACTGTTGAGAAATCCGTTCTGTCCATCGTTGACTCTTTTGGTAACGACGACAGTGCAATCCCAGGTGCGACCGTGACTTACCAGATCGTGGTTACTGTCACTACTCCGGTTGATGGTCTGGTGATCTCCGATACCATTCCGGATGAAGTGAGCTACACAGCGGGTACTACCTACTGGATCGCTTCTGATCAGGAAGGTACTGACGTTTCCACCGTTGGTGGCGCAACCCACCCTGCTGACTCAGCCGTTTACAGCACCAGCATTGATGCCAACGGCCGTATCTCCCTGAACCTGGGCGATCAGGCAGCTGCCGGCGTTTACACCCTGCAATTCGAAACCACCATTAAGTAAGGAGCTGATATGCGCACTCTTTTACTGGCACTACTCATGGTTCCCGGTCTGGTAATGGCGGAAGTCAGCCTGAAGACCGAAGCCTTCAAAATTGTCGCGGTTCCACAAACCGATGGCAGCGTCATGGAAGAGTGGCGCTCAGCCGACCAGGTGGTCCCGGGCGACAAAGTGGGTTACCGCATCAGTTACAACAACACCGGCAGCGATGCTGCCGAAGCGGTTGTGATTAATAACCCGGTACCCGCTCAGTCCGAATTCATCGCTAACAGCGCCATTGGCGCTGGCAGCGATGTCACATATTCCGTCGATGGCGGAAACTCCTTTGCTGCGGCCAGCCAGCTCACAGTAGAGGAAAACGGTGCAACCCGTGAGGCGAAAGCCAGCGATTACACCAATATCCGCTGGCAGCTGACCCAACCGGTTGCGGCCGGGGCCAGTGGACAAGTCGAATTTAAAGTTCGTATTAAATAATCAGGAGAGATCGTATGAAACTCATACAAAAAGCGATTTTGCCTGCTGTTGTTGCTCTGGCTGGCTTAGCCTCCGTTGAGGCTCAGGCTGCAGGGACACAGGCAGGTACTATGCTGCGCAATAGCGCATCATTATCCTACGACGTAAACGGTACAACACAGACTCCGGTAACAGACAACGCAGATGTTATTGTCGACGTTAAAGTGATGTTTACCCTGGATGCCACCGATGCACTGGTTAATGACACAACCAATTTGTATAACCTGGATGGCGTAGCTACTGCCCAATACTACAAAGTGGGTGAGTTCAACCTGGCTAACACCGGTAACACTAATACAACTTTCGATCTGACGTTGACCGATTTGAATGGCGTTCAGGTTGAAGGTATTACGGCAACGGCTATTGACAGTATTGATCTGTCTAATAGCGGCACCTACCGTCTGTTCCGTGAATCCGGTACCACTGCAGGTCTGTCTGCTGACGATATCGAAATCACAACCGATACTATTTTGGTTAATGCAGAAGGCGAAACCAATCCGGTTGGTACGGTTATTTACGTCGTTGCTCGACAGGATGCGGTTATTGGTGAAAATGCTGATGTACTTGGTGTAAACCTGCAGGCATCAGCTGCCAGTGTTGTCACCAAAGGTGCCTGGACAGCCCCTACTGACACCACGCCTGAATCATATGCAGCAGACGTTACGATTCCTGTAGAAGCAACAGCGTCAAATACCAACACTGGTATTCAGTTTGTTTACGCTGATGCAGATGGCGATAACATCGAAGATGCAGAAGATGCATTACAACTTGGCTTCCCATCCTTTGGTACAGATCCTAATGACCCAACACGTCAGGGCTTCATCAAAGAAGCGGTTGTGGTTTACGACCCAATCTCCGGAGCTCGGGCCGATGGCAATAGTCCAAAAGCCATCCCTGGTGCGGTAGTTCGTTATACCCTGCGTCTGGAAAACATCGGTAGTATGGCGGCAGAAGATGTCACAATCAGTGATCCGTTACCGACAGCTACTACCTACTGTACCAGCTCGGATTATGCGTTATGTACTGATGCCCCAGCGGGTATATCCGGAGATACTGTGACTGCTGACGCCGGCACCTTGGTATACGATGGTACCGACGGCACTGTAAAAGCTGTTTACACCAGTTTTGCGCAGGATGGCGTTGCTAATATCGTTTTCTACGTGCTGATTGACTGACCATGAAGCACACCATCCGCCAGCTGATTCAGGTTACACGGCACGGGCTTAACGCCCGGGCTGTGGCGTACCTGTTGCTGGCGCTGGTGTCTTCTGTTGCGCAGGCGATTACGCCTGCCAACACCACCATTGTTAATACGGTTGTCGTGACTTACAGCGAAGACGGTACTGAGCAGGTGGTGCGCAATTCTGCGGCCTTTACCACGCAGGAAATTAACCCTGCTTCTGTGGCGCCAACCGCAGCTGAAATTACCCTGCAACGTCTGACCGGCAATGACGCCGCGGGCATTGCAACCCCGCCAACCGAATGCTCCGACGGCAGCGGAAATTATTCCGTTATTTCCTCTGTGAGCGATATTGGCGGCACCAGTTACTCTCTGCCAGGCACGTTTGCCACCACGGCAGCAGAATACGGATTTAAAATCGGCGAACCGCTGCTTATTACCCTGGCGGACGGCGATAAAAACCTCTACAACACCATTGCCGAAACCATTGTTGTCACGCTGACAACCAGCAACGGTTCCGACACTGAACAATTACGCCTGACCGAAACCGGCGTAAATACCGGTGTATTTGCCGGCGTGATTAATACCGCCCCTTATACCGGCAGCGACAATCTGAATAACTGTGCGCTGAACTTAACCCGCTCCGAAACCGTAACCGCAAGCTACACCGACAGTTACGATCCAACGGATACAACATTTGCCGACGCGGATTTCGACCCATACAGCCGTATTTTTGATGCGGAAACCGGCCAGCCAATCAACGGCATTGAAGTGACTCTGATTGATGTCGCCACCGGTGAACCAGCCACGGTTTATGATGATGACGGCGTTACTGAATATCCTTCTACGGTAACCACTGGCCCGTCCAGCAGTAATGGCATTGATACCCAGGCGGATGACGATGGCAGCTTCCCTGATGGCAGCTTCCGCTTCCCATATATCCCGGCGGGTGAATACCGTCTGGAATTTAATGCACCGGATAATTACCGCGTGCCTTCCAGTGCATCGGATGAAGATCTGGAAGCACTGGGCAGCTTCGCCATCAATAACATTTCCCGTGGTGAAGCGTTCAACCTGAAAGATCACGTGCTGCTGACCGATATTCCGGCGGATAATCTGGATACCGGCCTGCTGGTGAGTAAAACCGCCAACAAAACCGAAGTCGGTATCGGTGATTTTATTCAGTACACCATTACCGTCAGCAATGAAGATCTGGAAGTTACCGACGGTACCCTGGTTGACCAGTTACCTCCGGGTCTGCGTTACCGCAGCGGTTCTGCCCGTTACGAAGGTGAAAAAGTAGCCGATCCTGCGATTTCCGGTAACGGCCGTACTCTGCGCTTCGCCCTGCCCGACCTGGCCGAAGACAGCACCTTTAAACTGACCTACGTCACTCAGGTAACGGCACTGGCCAAAGACGATCTGGTTAACTATGCCTGGCTGGAAGACGATATCGCCAGCAGTAACCGTGCGTCTGCCAGCGTTGTTGTAACCGATGAATTCTTTAAAGATACCGCTCGTCTGTTCGGTCGTGTTTACCTCGACGACTGTGACGGCAATCTGGACGCAGAAGCAGTACCGAATATCCGTCTGTATATGGAAGACGGTACGTATGTGGTCACCGACGAAAACGGTGAATGGCATATCGAGAACGTGCGCCCTGGTACCCATGTTGTGCAACTGGATACCGCTTCCGTTCCACCTTATACGGAAGTCATGACCTGTGATCAGCGCGGTTTCCACGCCGGTCGTTCTTTCAGCCAGTTTGTTGATGTTCAGGGCGGCAGCTTCTGGCGCGTCGACTTCGCCCTGAAAATGAAAAAACCGGAAACCGGTGACGTCAGCCAGCGCATGACGCATGAACTGATTCCACTGCAGGCGCAGGCCGATGGCTCACTGCCATACAATTCTCCGGTACCGGAAAAACTGCGCTATAAAGTCTTTATGCAGGGTCAGGGCGTCGAAATCACCAACCTGATGGAAATGATTTCTCTGCCGGAAGGCGTGGTTTATGAGCCAGGCAGTACCCTGCTCGACGGTGAAGCCTGGAACGATCCGCGTGTTTCTTATGGCACCCTGATTTATCAGCTGGGTGACCGTCCAGCCAAATGGCAGCACGAACTGACCTTCACCGCTGTCGTGTCCGATAAAGCGAAAAGTGGCGAGCTAAAAGCCCGCGCCGTTACCCGCTTCAAAGACAATGCCGGCAATAAGAGCTATCAGATCAAACCGGTCGATACCACAGCGATTCTGCAACTGCCGCCGGAAGACGGTACGGTTAAACAGATTTCACCACCGAAGTTCTCCAACTTCTCTGATGAGCTGACCGAAGAAGATAAATTCAACCTCAAGCATGTGGTTGATCGTCTGCGCGGTCTGCGTAATCTGAAAGTGGAAGTGGTTGGTCACACCGACAGCACACCAATCGCAGCACGTAACCGTCATATCTATGCGGATAACCAGGCGCTGTCTGAAGCCCGTGCAGCATCGGTTGCCAAATACATTGCCGAGCAGCTGCAGATTGATCCGTCACAGATTATTTCTGACGGTAAAGGCTCTGCTGATCCGGTTGCCAGCAATGGTACTGCCCTTGGACGTGCGAAAAACCGCCGTGTGGATGTCAACGTACTGAACGGTGATCCGGATATTCAGCTGGCATCTATTGGCAGTGACGTAAAATCCACGCACATCGAAGCATCGCTGGAAAACTTCCTGGTCAAGAACATGGACGCCACTGCAGCCGATGGCGGTCTGGAAGAATACAACGCGCCGGAAATGCCGGAATTTAACGAGAAGTGGTTTAACACCGCATCGGATTACGCTCAGTGGCTGTGGCCACCGGTTGACCGCAGCCCGGCCATCGCCAGCACCAAGATTGCCATTTCTCACGCCAAAGACGAGCGCATCAAACTCTTGCTGGACGACAAGCCAGTCAGCGTTCTGAACTTCGACGGCACGGAGAAAAGCAACAAACGTGATCTCGCGGTTTCGACCTGGCGTGGTGTCGACCTGGAACCGGGTCCGAACCACTTCACCGTCTATGTGATCAACAAAGACGGCGACATCGTTGATGAGTTCAAACGCACCGTACAGTTCGCTCAGGTTCCTGCCAAAGCTGTTCTGGTACCGGAAAAAACTCAGGCCATTGCAGACGGTATTAACCCGCCGGTAATCGCTGTACGCATGACCGACAAAGAAGGCTTCCCGATCCGTTACGGTGTGGCCGGCGACCTGAATGTTCAGGAACCGTACCGCCTGTACGACATTAACAAGCAGATCGAAGCCAACCCACTGGGCGACACTCAGAAAGTTCAGTACCACGTGGGTAATGATGGTATTGCGCTGATTCGTCTGGAACCAACCACCAAAGCCGGTGAAGTTCACCTCAGCTTTGAACACAGCAACGGTCAGGAAGATGACGTTAAAGTCTGGCTGAAACCGCAGCAGCGTGACTGGATTCTGGTGGGTATGGGTGACATGTCCGTCGGTTATAACTCAGCTTCCGGCGACCGCAGCAGTATGTCGTCTGCCGACGTTGATCAGAACATCTATCACGATGGCCGTCTGGCGTTCTTTACTCAGGGTCAGGTGTCCGGTGAGTGGTTGATCACTGCCGCCTACGATTCCGGCAAACCGGAAGCCGAAGCCTTCGCCAGCATGATTGAGCCTGACCGTTACTACACCCTGTACGGTGATGCCAGCCAGCAGCAACTGGATGCCAGCTCCGCACGTAAACTGTACGTCCGGGTTGAACGTGAGCGTTTCTACGCCATGTTCGGTGACATCAATACCAACCTGAACAGCACCACCCTGAGCAGCTACACCCGCGCTATGACCGGTGCTCAGGCTGAGTATCAGGATGACGTATTCGAGCTGTCCGGTTTTATCAGCCAGTCTGATAACGGCACTATGCGTGATGAAATTCAGGGCGATGGCACCTCAGGTCTGTATCGTCTGAGCAGCAAAAACATCGTCCTCAACAGCGAAACCATTACGCTGGAAGTGCGTGACCGTTACCGCAGCGAAGTCATCGTCGACAGTCAGACCCTGACCCGCGATATCGACTACGTACTGGATTACAACGACGGCACCATCTACTTCAAACAGCCGATCCGCGCCAACGACGAAAACTTCAACCCGCGCTACATCGTTGCAGAATACGATGTGGAAAGCGGTGAAACCGGTTACGTCAGCGGTGGTCGTGCCGGCGTGAAACTGATGGACGATAAAGTGAAAGCCGGCGTTACTGCCATCACTCAGAACCAGCGCGGCGAAGACATCAGCCTGCGTGGTGCTGATGTACAGGTGAAACTTGGCGACACTGAAATCAAAGCCGAAGTTGCCCAGAGCGAAGAAGTGGTCAGCGGCAACAGCAACGGCGCTAACGCCCACCTGCTGGAAGTGACGCACCGTACTGAGAAAGTAGAAGCCACCGCTTACGTACGCAGCCAGGACGAAGACTTTGGTTTCACTCAAAGCCCGCAGGGTGAGAATGACTACCGCAAAGAAGGTGTCGAAGGTTCGGTTTATGTCACCGATAAAGACCGTATCGACCTCGAAGGTTTCCACCACTACCAGCTGAGCACAGGTTACGACACCTATCAGATGGAAGCGGAATGGACCCGTAACCTCGACCGCGATAACCAGTTCTCTGTGGGCATGCTGACCTCTCAGGACGAAACTGAAACGGAAACACTGTACAGCGATCAGATGACCGCCGGTTACACCACCCGCGTGTTCAACAGCCGTCTGGCACTGAGCGCTGGCGTGATGGCCAACGTCTCTGAACGCAGCGATGACGACGATGCCCTGACCCTGGGTGCTGATTACCGCCTGACCGATAAGATCAGCCTGTACGGTAACCAGGAAATGGGGCTGAGCTCTGACGCTACCCAACGTACCACACTGGGTGTTCGTGCCACGCCATGGTCCGGTGCCAGCGTTGACCAGAGCTTCGAACAGGTTGAAGAAGACGATGCATACCGTCTGTTTGCGGTATCCGGTCTGAATCAGGAAATCCCGCTGAACGACCAGTGGAGCATGAGCGTTGGTTTTGATCAGGCGCAGAACCTGGAAGCCAACGTGCCGGGTGAAAGCTCTGATACCACAGAAGATTATTACGCCATGTACGCTGGTGCTGCCTACCGTACCGAAGCCTGGCAGTGGAATTCCCGCTTAGAGCGCCGTGACGGTGACACCACCGACAAATGGGTTGCCCGCACCAGCCTGTATCACCCGTTAAGTGATGCACTGGCAACCGGTGGCAGCGCGGAATACTTCACTGAAGAATCCGACGACAGCGACAGCAACCAGCTGGATCTGACTTTCGATCTGGCCCTGCGTCCACGTAAACTGCCGGTAGCCATGCTGTGGCAGACCCGCTGGGAACAGGCCAATCAGTCCAGTGCTGACTCAGCCGCAGAACGCAGCCGTAAGCTGATCAACAACGTACATGCTAACTGGCTGATCGCCCCATCTGATCAGCTGGCGGGCCAATATGGTATCAAGCGTGTTCTGGATCAGTACGACAGTGAAGACTACGCCTCCACTACCGACTTTATGGCCGCAGAATGGCGCCACCATCTGAATGCGCGCTGGGACGTAGGTGCTCATGGCCGCCGTCTGCACAGCTACGAATCCGGTCAGAGTCTGCACGGTGCCGGTGTTTCTGTTGGCTGGATTCCGAAGACTAACGTGTGGCTGGGTCTGGGTTACAACTTCACCGGTTTCGTTGACACAGACTTCTCTGCCGCCAACTTCACCGCCAAAGGCGTATACCTGAAAATGCGCTTCAAAGCTGACCAGGAAACACTGGCCACCTTGCGCTCTGCCTTCCAGTAAGCACTCTTCAGTAAGCGCTCTGCCTTCAGTAAGTACTCTGCCTTCCTGTCAGAAAGAAACGTTCAGCCCGCTGACCAGCCGGGCTGAAAATCCCAATCGCCTCTCTGCCTGAAAACTCCGGCCCTGCAGTTTCTGCGCTTTTCTTCCCTTCGCTTCCCGTCCCTTTGCTTAGCAGGTCTAAGGGACAGCACTCGGCGTATCCCATGCACTCTGTAGTGGTTTAATAAATCCGGA
>NZ_DJIO01000037.1:0-7523 GCF_002433655.1 Thalassolituus sp. UBA6592
GTGGCGCTGTTCTTCGGCCTGTCCGGCACCGGCAAGACCACCCTGTCCGCCGACCCGGACCGTTACCTGATCCGTGACGACGAGCACGGCTGGGGCAAAGGCACCGTATTCAACATCGAAGGCGGCTGCTACGCGAAGACCATCGATCTGTCTCAGAAGAATGAGCCGATCATCTGGAACGCGATCAAATTCGGCGCCATCGTGGAAAACGTAACCATCGATGAAACCACCCGTGTTGCTGACTACAACAACACTGAACTGACTGAAAACGGCCGTTGTGCATACCCTCTGACCCACGTTGAAAAACGTGTTGAAGAGAACATGGCCGGCGAACCAAAAGCCGTTATCTTCCTGACCTGTGATATGACCGGTGTTCTGCCACCAGTGTCTATCCTGAGCAAGGAACAGGCTGCATACCACTTCCTGTCCGGTTACACCGCACTGGTTGGTTCTACGGAAATGGGCGGCACCAAAGGTCTGAAGTCCACTTTCTCTACCTGCTTCGGTGCGCCGTTCTTCCCACGTCCGGCCGGCGAATACGCTGAGCTGCTGATGAAGCGTGTGACTGAATTCGGTTCTCAGGTATACTTGGTTAACACTGGCTGGACCGGTGGTCCTAACGGTGGCGGCGGTGAGCGTTTCAGCATTCCGACTACCCGTGCTGTGATTGCAGCGATTCAGACCGGCGCTCTGCGTGATGCCGAAACTGAAGAACTGCCGATCTTCGGCCTGCAGATGCCGGTTGCTCTGGAAGGTGTTGAGACTCAGCTGCTGAACCCAACCAAAGCCTGGGCAAACATCGCTGACTGGGAAGCTGCGGCGAAAAACCTGGCTGGCCAGTTCACTGAGAACTTCAAGAAATACGATGTCTCTGACGCCATCGTAAACGCAGGTCCTCAGCTGTAAGCTGAACGATCACTGCGTGTAAAAACGGGAGCTTCGGCTCCCGTTTTTTATGCCCGTCTTATACCCGCCGCACATCTGACTGTTACCTGCCTGTCACACTATATTCTTAAACTGCTGCCAGCTTTTATCGGGGCGCTGGGGCCATGCCTCCGCCTGTGATAGCTTCGGCTTAACACTTTCATGTGACTTCGTTCATGTGATCAGCTTCTTAAAGATTCCGCCTGCAAAGGACATGTTGTGCGTCTGATAATGATATCTGTGCTGCTGCTCATCGCCAGCGGCTGTACACCAGTAAGGTTTAACGAAAGGGAACGGCTTGCCCAGCCGGACATGCAATTCGACTCTTCGCCGCTGCAGAGTGAAGTCGAAGGCGACGTCTATTCAGCCCGGGAAGGCGCGACCGCAGTCTTTTCCGGCGGTGGTGGCGGAGGCTGCGGATGCTACTGAAATTCCGCCCGGGGTTCTCCCTGCTGCCTTTCCTTTGCCTTTGCACGCTTGTCTCTGCGCTGCTGCAACCTGCTGAAGCCCGGGCCGCAGGCGCCATCCCCACTCCCGACGAACTCGACAGCATCTTTGCCTTCCGCGGCATCGTTTATAAACAGGAAGACGATAACGGCAAAGGCGGTAATCCCAGCGTCGATGAATATGCCACCATCTACGAAGGCATCTGGCTCTTTCAGCATCGTTTGAACGACACTCAGGCAGCGCGCTTTAAATTTACCGGCGATCTGGTGACCGCCGCATCCTACGATGATGCCCGCGAAAAAGCCGAAACCGTATCCGGTGCCACCGGCTATAACCCGGGCCGCTTTAATCTGGATTTCGGCTGGAAATACCGCAGCTATGAACGCTTTGGCCTTGAACTGCACGCCAGCTATGGCCAGGAATACGCTTACCGTTCCTTCGGTTATGGCATGTCGGTATCCCAGTCATTCGCCGAGGAAGCGACTCAGCTCAGCGCCAGTGTGCAGGTCTATGACGACACCGTCCGCATGATCCGCTTTGACGGCAGCAAACAACATGATGAGCCCCGTAAAACCTACAGCGGCAGCCTGAACCTGACCCAGACCCTGACACCACGCTCGCTGATGAATGCCAGCTGGTCGCACTCAGAACAGAACGGCATGCTGGCGACGTCATTTAATTCCGTGCTGATTAACGATGTACGCGACATCGAAATCACGCCGGACGTACGCGTACGTGACACCCTGTCACTGCGCTACAAACACGCCATCGACGAAGATTCCATTCAGCTCGGCTACAGCTATTACGAAGACAGCTGGGATATCCGTGCCGACGTCGCCGAAGTGCGTTATATCCTCAATTTTGTCGGTGGCAGCCTGGTGCTGGAACCCAGCTACCGCTATTACACACAGAAAGGCGCGGAATTTTTTGCCTTTGAGTTTGACGTCGCGGAACCTCTGCGCAGCAGCGATTCTGACCTCGGTAACTTTGATGGCCACAGTACCGGACTGCTATTTTCAGCCTGGCAGCCGGGCTGGTTTACCGACTCGCTGACCCGTTACGATCTGGGCTTTAATTATTACCGCCGCAGCGATGATCTGGATTTTTATTGGCTGACCGTTGGCTGGTACGCCCCGCTTTAAATCGCAGTGCTGACACAATATTAAAAACAGGCAACCTGAATCCGGTAAAAAGGAACCAGCGGATATGATCCATAAAATTCTGACCTCTGCCCAGTTGTTATTAGCGTTGTTATTGGCATCGTTACTGACGCTGATGCCGGCATTACCGGCAAGCGCCGCCAGTTATACCACCATTGCCGGTGACACTTCCGAATTTAACAGCGAACAACCGCAACAGAATACTGTGCTGATTTTCTGGGCTTCCTGGTGCGGCTACTGTATGCAGGAAATTCCGCACCTGAAGGAACTCAGCAATGAATTCAGTGAATTACGCTGGCTCGGCATCAACGTAAATAAAGAACCTGCCGATGGCTTAGAAATTGAACAAAAACGGGAACTGCCCTGGGTATCACTGGCCGATCCCGATCTGCAGATAGCCGATCAGTTTTCTGTGCGCGGCACCCCCGGTTTATTAATTATCAACCAATCCGGTGACGTCGTTTTCCGTGGCCGTCGTGCTGATGATAAATTCCGCCAGGCTCTTTCCCGGACTCAGGCAGACGAAACTGAACGGGAATCCGGACAATGAAAAATATATTCCTGCTGATATTTATTTTCTTTTCACATCTGACTAACGCAGCGGATATTGAGCGTCTGAGCTATGCAGAAGATCAGCAGCAGGAAAAACATCAGGTAAAAGTCAGCACCATACTGATGACCACCGATGTCACTTTTACCCTGATGATTAATGAAGTCGACAGCACAAAAAGAAAAGCCGAAGAAGAAAAGGCGCACAACGCGATTAACTCAGCCATCGGTGAAATACAGCGGATCGAAGCTCTGCTGTCCGAATGGCAGCCTGACAGTGAAATCAGCCAGATAAATTTATATGCCGCCGAAAAGCCTGTCATAGTATCCAGAGAAACCTACCGTCTGCTGCATGAATCACTGAATATCGCCAAAGCCACTCAGGGAAAATTCGACATCACCTTTAAAAGTGCGGGAAAGCTGTGGGATTTCCGTAAGAAAGTTATTCCTTCCGCTGCTGAGTTGCAGCAGGCCGTTAGCGCCATTGATTACCACAAAGTAGTGCTTAACGATGAAGACTATTCTGTACGTTTTACTCAGCCCGGAACCCGCATAGGCCTTGGCGGTATCGCCAAAGGTTACGCAGTCGATCGCGCGGTACAGATTATCGGCCATTACGGTTTCCGTGAATATTCAGTCAACGCCGGCGGCGACCTGTACGCCGCCGGCGATATTCAGCAAAAACGCTGGCGTGTGGGTATCCGTCATCCACGGGAAAAAGATCAGTTAATTGCTCTGCTGCCGGTTGCCAATGCGGCCGTGGCTACGTCCGGAGATTACGAGCGTTATTTTGAGAAAGGCGGTAAACGCTATCACCATATTATTGACCCGGCCACCGGGCAACCGGCACAGGACTGCATGAGCGTTACCATTCTGTCACCGCGGGCTTATCTGGCAGATGCACTGGCAACCGGCGTCTTTGTTCTGGGTGCGCAGCAGGGTATGGCGCTGATCAATTCACTGCCGGATACCGAAGCGATGATTATTGATGCCGCCGGAAATATTTCGGTGTCGGCCGGACTCAATGATCTGCAGGCTGCACTCGTCAGCGACACTAATTAAGCAAAGAAAAGTTTCTGTCACAAATCAGTACTGCTGCCGCTATCCGCTACCGGCAGTAATGTCTGCACTATCATGCGCACCACTTCCTGTTGTTTATTGACGCCCAGCTTGTGAAAAATATTTTTCACCTGGCTGCGCACTGTCTCAATGCCCACTGATTTATTTTCTGCAATATCTGCCAGTTTCAGACCGTTCACCAGACTCAGGGCAACCTCAGCTTCTGCTGCTGTCAGATTAAAAGCCAGTGCAATCCGGTCAGAGGTAAGCACCAGAGTCGATCCCGGATCACAGAGATAAATACTGATTGCACCAGCTTCTGCTGGCGCAGTTCTTACCGCCTCAGGGTCAGCCGTCTGATTACTGCGTCCGACAAACAGCACCAGAGGGTAACTGTAAGCCGGATGGGAAACTGAAATAACCTCCGCCGCCCGTTGATCTGCGGCCTGTTTTGCCAGTGCAGCAATCAGTTGCTGCTGGTAACTGCGACTGAACAACTGTATCCGCTCATCTTTCAGCGCAATAGCTTCATGGCTGTCGAACATGTGCCGGGCAATGGCATTGTGATATTTAACATGCCCGGAAGCATCCGTTATAAGCGTACCGAATGGCATATTCTCCAGCAGTGAGGAGATATCCAGCGCCTGTTGCCTTGCGCTGCGCAACTCCTCACTGATCAGTGCAGCGCGACAGATGTGCGGAGTGATCTGACGTAAAACAAAGGAGGCTTCTGCGTCAAACGGCTCCGCATTAAATCCACGGTGTACGGCCAGACCAATGCGCACTTTTCCATCACGGTGTAATTCCACCGCTAACATGTGGCCAATATCTGCGGGCTTCATAATAAATTGAGTAAAGGACGGCGTATTGCGGATAAGTTCGTCCTTATTCAATACCATCACATCATTCAGCGGCGTTTTTATCAGCGAGAATGTATTGTCGTATTTCCCCAGCCCGGCGTTATAGGCCAGGGTAATAAGGCGACTGATACCGTGCATACTGGTAATACGGTTCACGCCCGTCTGCTGATCCTGAATAACCAGTACGGAGGATTTACTTCCGGTCAGCTGACACAGAGTCTCCATCACGTTATCCCAATTATCAGGGTTCAGAGCGGCTTCATAAATGTCGCCGATAAAATCGAGCAAGGTTTGCGACGCGCTTTCGTTCGCTGAGTTCTGACTGTAGTCGGTCGTATCAGCGCATTGATTTATTGCTTTATTTTTCTTCTGCGGCATAGCCCAGCGGTTCCGGAAGGCTTGTTTCTTACCTGAGGATAGCCAGCCCCACCGGCGACCACAACCGCCCATAGAGGACAGGATATGCCCCTGATCGCATATAGCTGTTTTCTGACAGACGTCCCCTGAACGGGGGGATGTCGGCTGAAGCCCTCAACCATAGGATTAAAGGACTGTTTTACCCTCCCTGGCCGTCACTGATCAGCGCTTTCCTCTGAAGGCGTAAAAAATATATCCGGGCAGCCATTCTAAGCAATCAGTACCAAAAGGATGTCCCTCATGAAAGCATTACCCATTGTTCTGACCCTTAGTTGTGGCTTTTTGGCAGCCTGCAGTGGTGGAGGATCATCCTCGTCTTCTGCAGAGGAAGAAGAGACAGAAACCCTGGTGGGTGTGTTTCTCGATTCTGCGGTCAATAATCTCAGCTATGCCTCTCCGTCGTTCTCTGGCGTTACCTCGCCATTAGGTGGCTTTGATTATGCGGAAGAAGAAACAACAACTTTCTCCTATCTCGGTCTGACCATAGGCTCAGTCACTATGTCGTCAGAAAACAGCATCGTTACTCCACTGCAGCTGGCCGGAGCATCCGGCACTGATAATCAGACTGTCCGTAACCTGTTGGTCCTGCTGCAGTCTTTTGATATCGATCAGGACCCGAGTAATGGCATCGAACTGGGTACTGCATTTGAAATCGACCTCAGCAGTATTGATGTAACCTCGGCCACCTTCAGCGAGGATTTGTCCTCGCACCTGAGCAATAATGGCCTGATGCTCGATCTGGTCAGTGAAGAAGACGCCGTCGACCATTTTGAGCTGACTCTGGCCGGACTGGATGCGTCCTCCCTGTCACTGGTCGGCAGCTGGGCCGAGCGCAGTGCCGGCGGTGAAGTTGAATCAGTACTGAGCTTTAGTGAAAACGGCACGCTCAACGCCACAGGTTTCGACGACTGCCCGGCAGACAGCGAATTTATTGCCGCCACTCTGGCATCAGCACAGCGCAACTGCAGCAGCGAAAGTGAAAGTTACAGCTGGGAGTTATCAGGCAACACCATCATCATCAGCAGTGGCGACACCGTTGCCGACCGCTGCACTATTCGTAATTCAACGCCTTATATGGTTGAAGCCGCCTGTCTGACGGATGAGTACGTGCGCTTTGAACGCCAGATTACGGAACTTTCACCAGCACTTATTGCGCAAAGTTACCGCAACCTGGAAAACAGCGGCGCCAGTTATTCTGTGCTGACGTTTGCTGCCGATCAGCAGGGCGGTGGCTATGAATATCTGAACTCCGGCAGTGACCCATCCAATACCGGCGAGTTCAGCAGCTGGTCCGCATCCGGTACCAGTCTGAGCGTTACCGGCACAGACGGCGCCGGTGATGACTTTAACACCACCTTTGAACTGCAGGATGCTGTCAGTGGTGCTCTGGTAGCAGACAGTGGTGACGGGATATCCGCCATGATTCCGGATTTCCAGACAGGTCTTGCCAGCTACCTGACCGCACGCAACCTGAAAGTATTCGATGCCATCACCGGCAAGTGCAAAATACTGATGATTTCTGTGGCAGAAATTCCGGAGATGACGACCGATACTCTGGAATACCGCGAGCCGGTCAATGATGAAATCTGCGACGCCAGCAATGTCGTCGCAATCGACCAGGGCAGTGTCGCCACCCAATATGCCTTCAGCATTGTTGATGGTGATTACATCCGCCTGGAGTCAGGCGATTACGAGCGTCGCTGTGATCCGATAGATCTGCTCACCAGTGATGACAGCGGCAACTACTGGTACATGGCCTGTGCCACCAGCGACAGCTCTGTCGACAATCAGATCGAACTGGAGATCTGGTACAACGCCTATTGATTCATCTCTGTTGGCCGGCGGTGAATCCACCGCTTGCCAATAACCCGCAATAAGTCACATCTTCGCCATGCCCGCGTCCGTGAGCATGGCTCTCTTCTCGGTTATACTCCGCCTTCGATTTTTACCGTTCCATCTGTCCGAGAGAGTTATGAGTCAGGAATCTATTGGTTTTCGTATTGCTGAAGAGCTGGGCATCCGCCCGCAACAGGTATCCGCTGCTGTCGCCCTGCTGGACGAAGGCGCCACCGTCCCTTTCATCGCCCGTTACCGTAAAGAAGTCACC
>NZ_DJIO01000153.1:0-8517 GCF_002433655.1 Thalassolituus sp. UBA6592
CATTAATGCCGGGGCAAGAAAGCGCAGCGCCAGCCATACCGGTGCATTCCACGGTAAAACACCGAGTACTGTCCCCAGTGGCTGATAGCAGACGTAGCTGTGGCTGGCATCCGATGCCAGCTCTTCTGCAGCAAGAAACTCTGCGGCATTATCCGCGTAGTATTCGGCACACATGGCGCCTTTTTCTACTTCACCCAGACCTTCACGCCAGGGCTTACCCATTTCCTCGGCCATCAGGCGGGCAAGTTCCTCTTTGCGTGCACGCATGGCTGCAGCCACGGATTTCAGATAACGGGCGCGTTGCTCCAGCGCGAGATCGCGCCAGAGCGGAAAGGCGGCGTTTGCCTTGTCGATTTCGATGCTGGCCTGCTGGGCGGTCAGAGATTCAACCTCGGCTAATTTTTTTCCGGTGCTTGGATTAACAGGAGCTAACATTGGTCACCTCCGTTTTATCTGCTGCTTTTCTGTTTTTTTTGCTATTGGTGGGAAGCTCGATATAGCCGGGTTCAGAGGCTGCTGACTGGCGGCCTTCTTCCGGTTTGACGGTGAAATCCCGATCCATACTGAAGAAGGACTCACAGCCATCTTCAGTGATATGAATGGTGTCAGAAATACCACAGGTTTTATCGCCATCAATGCCCCACATCCAGGGTATTAAATGGAAGGTCATGCCTTTCTTCAGAACTGCGGATTCACCCTGTTTAAGGCTGACGATATAACCCTCATCCCAACTGGGCGGAAAAGCGATACCAATCGAGTAGCCGGAACGGGTGATCAGACGGGCACCAATATCATTTTCAGTGATAATATTGCGCACCAGATTATCCACATCAGATACCGTCATGCCGGGCTGAACCATTTTATGCACGGCACTCAGCGCATGTTTCATAATCTCCTGCGCTTTGTACATAGAATCACTCATTTCACCCAGAATGACAGTGCGCATCATGGCGGTATGATAGCGGCGATAGCAGCCTCCGACTTCGAGGAATACGTGTTCGCCTGGCTGCACGGTACGGCCTTCCCAGGTGGCATGACCGATCATGGTACGCGGCCCGGATGTGACATAGGGCATCACCGCCGGAGGCTCCCCTCCGGCTCGGAACATTCCGGCACTTATCGCTGCGCCAATGTCATTTTCTGTCACACCGGCACGACAGGCTTCAATGCCGGCCTGCATACCGGCCTCGGTCGCCAGCGCGGCCTTTTTCATCAGCTCAATCTCAACATCCGATTTACAGATACGGCCTTCTTCCACAATGCCGAAGCAATCCAGCAGTTTGCCGTCTTTCATGGTGGTGTGAATAACATCCTGATGGTAAGCCGGGAAAAAGTAGCTGTTGCGCTCATAGCCTATGCGCTTATTGGCCAAACCAAATTCGCGCAGAGCATCGACCAGCATCTGCATGGCATCACCGGTATCCGGGTAGGGGCGGGTTAAATCCACCCAGGTCCGGGCAATTACATTGGACTCTTCCAGTGCCCGGGTAATCATAAAAGGCTCTTTTTCCAGCGGCACGACTAAGGCCTGAAAAAACGAATACCCCGTGGTCTGATAATCGGTTAAATACATAATATTTTCCGGATCAGAGATCACTACCGCATCCAGATGACGTTCAGCAATACGTTGGCGCAGTTCATTAATTCGGCGCTCATATTCTTCCGGTGGGAAAGTCATATCATCACGTTTAATCATGCTGCTTCCTCCATGCTCTGGCGTGTGGCATTAATCAGGATATTCAGTCCGGCGGTCAGGTCTTCCTGCGGGATGGTCAGAGGAGGTATCAGTTTAATTACCCGTCCGCCTGTGCCACAGCCGGCAACGATCAGACCGTCAGCAAAGCACTTTTTAACAATGACTGATGCGCGTGCACCATCGCCAACATCCAGCCCCATAATCATGCCTTTGCCGCGTAATTGCAGAGAGGCATCTTCGTTAAGAATGCTCTGCAGTGCTTCCTGCATAAACAGCGTTTTATTTTTTACCTCGTCCATCAGGTGAGAATCGGTGAAATATTCCAGCGCGACTTTACCGGCAATAAAAGACAGGTTCTGGCCACGGAAGGTGCCCGTGTGTTCTCCGGGGTTCCAGTGGTCGTCCAGTTCCGGGCGCACCAGATTGACGGCCATTGGCGTGCCTATTCCACCAATGCCTTTTGCCAGACAAATAATATCCGGTTCAATATTCATATCGTCAAAACTGAAATACGAACCGGTCCGGCCACAGCCGACCTGAATATCATCGACGATCAGAACGGCGCCCAGTTCTTTAGCCAGACCGGCAAGGGCCTGCATCCAGGCTTTACCGGCGACATTAACCCCACCTTCGGCCTGCACTGTTTCAAGCAGAAACGCTGCGGGTTTTTCCAGCCCTGAGGATGGATCAAGATAGCGTTCACGCATTGCCTCCAGCATTGCCAGACTGTCCATCCCGGCGTGTTCACCGTCGAAGGATTCGTGAGTGACGTGTTGCAGGGGAACGCCGGATGCGCCACGGAAATACTCGTTTGCCGTGGCGGCCAGTGCACCCAGCGTCATACCATGAAAGCCATGGCTGAAAGCAACAATGTTCTGCCGTCCGGTGGCGCGGCGTGCCAGCTTCATCGCGGCTTCTACGGCGTTGGTGCCGGTTGGTCCCATAAACTGCATGCGATGAGGCATATTGCGTGGCTTGAGAATGATATCGGTAAAAGCCTGCATAAATTCCGCTTTAGCGGTGGTTTGCATATCCAGACTGTGCAGAACCCCATCATTCTGCATGTAATTAATCATGGCTTCGGTCATTCGGCTGTTGTTATGGCCGAAATTCAGCACGCCGGCACCGGCAAAAAAGTCGATATATTCTTTACCGCTTTCATCGGTCTGACGCGCATTTTTTGCACTTTTAAAAACAACAGGGTAAACGCGGCTGTAGCCGCGAATTTCAGATTCGCGCTGCTCAAAAATAGTCATAGGAAGATCCTTTTTAACTGAAATATATTGTGTGTATATCGGTTAAAAAGGGTGGTCTATGGTGGGGTCTTCATTCCGGTAAGGCGGCAAAACCAACGGCAAACCTCGCCGATAAGACGATCATTGAAATCGTATTCCGGGCTGTGACAGGGAAGGTCGTGGCCTTTTCCGTGGCCGTCGTTGCTGCCGATTAAGGCAAAAGCTCCTGGTCTTTCTTTGAGGTAATAACTGAAATCTTCCGATGCCATGATGGGCAGGCTCTGACCATGCAGCAGGGCGTCGTTACCGTAAAGTTCCTGCCACATGGCCCGGGCGTGAGCCGCCTGTGGAGGGTGATTGATGGTTGCACTGTAGCGCGAGAAATGTTCAACGTCGCATTCAACGCCATAGGCGCCCGCAGTGTGGATGGATATATCGCTTATTAACTGATTAATCTGCTCCCGCGTTTCATCATCGGGCACACGGATACTGCCGCCGATTTCAGCCTGTTGCGGGATAACCGTCAGTGCCTCGCCGCCATGTATTGACGTGACACTGATGACTGCCGCTTTCTGTGGCGCGATTCGGCGGCTGGCAATCTGTTGTAATGCAATATGTATGGCGCTTGCTGCCAGTAACGGGTCAGCGCAGGCCTCGGGTTGGGAGGCGTGGCCACCGCGACCGGTTAAGGTGATTTTGAACGTACCGTTACCGCACATGACCAGATCATCAGGACAGGCCATGGTGCCATAAGGCAGCGCTGGCCAGTTATGCCAGCCATAGATTTCACCGACGCCATCAAGAGCACCGTCGGCAATCATTTCTCTGGCACCATGGCCGCCTTCTTCTGCTGGCTGAAACAGCAGTACGATTTTGCGCTGCAGTTCATGTTCGTGCTTTTTCAGCCAGCGTGCGGCAGCCAGCAGCGTGGCAGTATGACCATCGTGGCCGCAGGCATGCATGCAGCCTTCATGGGTAGATTGCCAGGCTTTTCCGGTTTGTTCGGTAATGGGCAGTGCGTCGATGTCGCCGCGCAGAGCGATGGCTGGTGTTTGGCCATCTGGATTGATGACTGCCACTGTGCCGGTTGAGGCACACTCCCGCCACGGGATGTGAAATTCATCCAGCTGGGTGCGGATGGCGGCAGCGGTATTAAATTCCTGCCAGCTCAGTTCCGGTTTTGCATGCAGCTGACGGCGGAACGCCTCAGCGTATGCAATTGTGTCCTGCCAGTCGTTCGACATAATCGTCTCCTGTCTGGTGTTCACGTGCCGGTGTATTCCGGTCAGAGATGGTGCGGCAGTTTGCTGTGATCTTGCTGAGATCGTTAGCCGATCAGATCTGATCAACAGCCTGCGCAACAGAAGCTCTTAACCATGTCGTCATCAAAGTTACGGGAATGTTCCGTAATTTAAAGGATTATTTTTAAGGGCAAATACCGTTCCAGAATAAAAATCGTAGGCTGGTTAATCGGTATTTTTCGGAAGAATGAATTTTAAAATAGTGGTAAATCAGCAGTTTAGAAAATCAGATTGGCAGCTTTGTATTTTCTGCGGAAGGGGATTTCGGGAGTCGTCGCCAATACACTGACGTATATTTTTCTGGCCGTGCACCCGCTTAGTGCAGAGAAGTGTCAGGTCTGATGGACTGTCAGTGATTGGCCATCCGTGGCGCGTTTCAGTTGTCCTGCGTGTCGTGGTTTGTCCATTTGCTTTTTATTTTCCGGACGTGAATAGCTGCGCTGGCAAAGACCTGATCAGTGACTTTGAGCCATCAGATCTTCGTATTTCAATGCGACATCTTCCATTTTCTTATAAATAGACTCAGTGGTAACAGAAATCACAGTGGGAACATAACGGCCGGATTCATCCAGCTGAAAGCCTGAGTTGGAGAATTTCCATTGAGATTCCACTTTGCTCAGCAGAGTCTGGATTTCGGCACTGTTCTGATTAGCCGTGATCAATTTTTTCAGATTGTCGTCAAAATATTTAACGGATTGCTGAAAATCGCTTTTCAGGTTTGCATCATCGACATGCCAGTACAGGGCAAAGTAGTCACGGGCGATTTTCTGCGCCAGCGTGGTTTCCTGTTCGGAAAGAGCGATCAGTGGGGCTACTGCCGAACCACTTTGTTTGGTAATCGCAGCAACTACCTGATTACAGGCCTTCAGAAGTTGTTCGCTGTCTTTGATCAGAACCTTGGCTGCTTCTTTTTCCGGTTTACCGATAACATCGGTACGATATTTCAGCCAGGTATCGGCCAGCGTTTTGAACTCGCGGTTGAGGTTATGGCTTTCGGTATAGTCCATCAGCAGCTGGAAGCGCTGTTCAAATGTTGCGACGGTTTCATCCAGATCGCGCTGGGCTTTTTCCTGACGAATATCTGCACCAATGGCGAGGTAATCTTTTGCCATACGCTGGGACAGGGTGCATAGACTGCCGGACATATACTCGGCTTCTGCATTGCTGACAGTTTCAGCAAAGGCAAAAGACGGCATCAGTAATGCTAACGGCAGCAGGGTTTTCTGAAGCAGTTTCATCGGTCGTTCCTTACGGATTTATTCAGTTGTAATAGGTCTTTCTGTGCTCGGGGGCAGGACTGCCCGGAGTAGTACGGGGGTGCTATTAGGCCAGAATATAAGTAGTTTGTCTGGAACTGGTTCGTTAAATGCTTAAATGACAGGTAATGACTGAAATCTGATACGTAGTTGTTCTTAGGTATGTTTTTAATTATTTGATTTTTAATGCTTTTATTTTTATGGAAGCCAGCGTTCACTCAAAACAACAAAGAGTTCCTTCAGGTAGACTGTTCCATCTGGAATCTGATTTGAGTATTGATGCTTATTTGGCAGTAATGGCAGAACTTTGGCCGCATTGTTGATCAGAAGAAGATAACGAATGTTAGTTGAATTGCTGTTTATCGAGGTGGTCAGCAGGCGACCATCGGGTCGCCTGCATATTAGCCCGGGAGCACTGTCACGTAATCAGAGAGGAAATGCAGCCTTAATCCAGAATACATCGCCTTCGGCACGGTTACGCACCTGGGTTTCCTGGCTGTACTTAGCCGTTACGAACCAGCCCTTGCCACTGTCATAACGCACACTTGGGCCAATGGCTAACGAGCGGCCACGGTTATCGTCGACGGTATCGCCGTTTTGTTTGTCGTCAGTAATCTGCTGATACAGATAGCCGCCGGCACCGACGGTAAAGCCGTTACCCAGGCCCCAGCCAATGGCGTAATCGAAAATTAATTCCTGACCGTCTTTATAATCGGTATCGCTGTTTTTCAGGTTGTAAGTCCACATGCCTTTCAGGCCGTAATTCAGGCCATTGGGGTCGAGACGTGAAACCCCATAAACGCCCTGAACTGCCCAGTGGTTACGACCGATATTGGCAATTTCATCTTCATCGTAAGAGCCGGTTGGTACGGTAATATCCAGTACCGCAACCGTGTGCAGAACCTGACTGTGATGCCAGCCCAGAGCTGCCCCCACTGTGATGTCACCCAGACCGGAATCACTGTCTTTAACGCCCGGTGCAATATCCACGGAGAGATCAACCAGCGGAATAATGGTGTGGAAACCCAGAGAGCCGCCGGCAACCTGTTCTTCTGTTACCCAGATTAAACGCGACACCAGCGCACTGGCCGACACTTCAAAATCATTGCTGGGTGATACGTCATCGCCATCGTTATCGCGCATGGTGTCAGCACTGTAGCTCTGACCATAAAGCATGCCGTAAACACCCGGTGGCGGCAGAGCGCAGCAGGCGTAGTTTTCTGCACCGACCGGATAGCTTGAGCCACCGCCTTCGGTAGCGAGCGCAGGTAAAGACAAAGCGGTGGCCAAAGGTAACCACGCCAGATGGGATTTATTCATCATCGGACTCTCCGTTTTTATTGTTTTAAAGCGTCGTTCACACGAATGTTTGTGTGTTCCGTAACGCCCAGGTTTTTTGCCATTGTTATTGTTTTGGCTGACAGCAGGTGTCGTTTTTTTGCAGCTATTTGCTAACGGAATACCTGTTGTCCGAAACGCCCTGATGTCAGAGCTTGTCGCGATGGCCGCCGCTTAATTTTTCGTTAAGCGTTTGGGTGGGCCGCTGTTTGCTGACGGCCATCGCTGTGGGGGTATAGTTACTGGTCTGGTGAGAGCAGTCTAATATGTAATGAAAGGGGTTTTGATACCTTGAAGGTATGAGTGATCGGAATCATCAGACAGTATCAAATACTGTTCAGTGGATGGTTCCGGTGTACAAAGAATGGACAATAGTGGACACATTGATAAAATCATAAGTATTAACAACCAGGGGCAATCGGCATTCCGGACATCCGGGGATCAGATCTCTGTTTACGATGCTTCCGGCTGGAGTGGGCTGCCCTATGACATAAGGACATGACATGTCGCAGGATCAGACTGCCATAATTGTTATCCAGGACGACAGCATCCTTTTAAAATTGGCATTATACGGCGTTTAGAACCGCTGGACCGGGTAAAAGAACTGGGCGATGCCTCCGTACCGTTTGAGTTTGATGTGCACGCCATGATCTTCAGCGAAGACGCGCCGACATTGGAAAAAGAACTGCACCGTCATTTTCAGCTGGATTCCGTTAATAAAGTGAATCCACGAAAGAGTTCTTTGGTGTATCCCTGCCGATTATCCGCCAGAAGGTGGAGCAGATGGGAATGAAAGAAGTGCATTGGACGATGAAGGCCGAAGCGGCTGAATACCGGGAAAGTTTGGCTATTTCACGGGAGGTTGAAGAGGTCAGTGCTTAGGTTTCATGCTTAACGCTTAGAACGGCTGCTCCGGGAGCTGGCTCCCATGCTCCGCGTGGTAGCCTTTAGCCCTGAACTTATCAGAAACAAGGATAGTTTCATGGGGCGCAGTCGTTACAAATTTATTCACCCTGGCCAACCACATTTTATGACCCTGACGGTGCAGGGTTGGTTGCCTGTCTTTACCCGACCTGAGTCTGTTGAAATTCTGCTCCAATCTTTGCGCTTTCTGATGAGTGAAGGTCTGCGAATTCACGCCTGGGTTATTCTTGAAAACCACCTGCACCTGATAGGTCAAAGTCAGCAGCTTGATAAAGATATCGCCCGTTTTAAATCCTTCACCGCCCATCAACTTCTGGGTTACTTACAGCAGAGAAAAGCCACGACTTTGTTAAATCAATTACAGCAGCTGAAATTGGCCCATAAAACCGACCGCCAATGGCAGTTCTGGCAGGAAGGCGTTCATCCTGAATGGATCAGCAGTTCTGAGATGATGAGACAAAAGATCGAATACATTCATCAGAACCCAGTAAAGCGGGGTTACGTTGATCAGGATGAACATTGGCGTTACTCCAGCGCCAGAGACTACGCGGGCAGTGAAGGGCTGCTGCCGGTGGATAAGAGTTGGTGGTCGTAATAGCTGTTTTAGCTAACTGGCTTTCACCGTACATCTGGCTCCCACGCTCCGCGTGGTAGCCTTCAGCCTCTGCTGTACAGTTGCGTTCCCACGCGGAGCGTGGGAACGAGAAAATCCTGAATGGATCAGCAGTTCTGAGATGATGAGGCAAAAGATCGAATACATTCATCAG
>NZ_DJIO01000030.1:0-11146 GCF_002433655.1 Thalassolituus sp. UBA6592
TATCCCATGGTCAGTGGCCGCGCCGAAGGTACAGGTCTGGGTCTGTCTATTTCGCAGTCCATTATCAATCAGAAGAACGGCATTATCGAATTCACCAGTGACCCTGGTAAAACCACTTTTTCAATTTATTTACCGCTGGAATAATTATGAGCACAGTCTGGATTATTGATGACGACAAATCCATTCGCTGGGTGCTGGAGAAAGCCCTTGAACAGGCGAATATCCGCACACGCGTTTTTGAACAGGCGGAGCCGGCTCTGTCTGCCCTTAAGCGTGAACACCCGGATGCCATTATTTCCGACATCCGCATGCCAGGTATGGATGGTCTGACTCTGTTGCGTCACGCCCATGAATCCCATCCGGATCTGCCGGTCATTATTATGACAGCGCACTCCGATCTGGAAAGCGCGGTATCCTCTTATCAACAGGGTGCTTTCGAGTATCTGCCAAAGCCATTCGACGTTGATGAGGCGGTTAATTTAATTCAGCGTGCCATTGCGCATTTTGAAGAGCTGAACGCAGCCGCTCCGGAAAGTGTCGAATCCGAAGAAGAACACGAAATCATTGGTGAAGCACCGGCCATGCAGGAAGTTTTCCGTGCCATCGGTCGTCTGTCGCAATCCAATATTACGGTGCTGATTAATGGTGAATCCGGTACCGGTAAAGAACTGGTTGCCCACGCCCTGCATAAACACAGCCCGCGTTCTGCAGAACCTTTTATCGCCCTGAATATGGCGGCTATTCCAAAAGATCTGATTGAATCAGAACTGTTTGGTCATGAAAAAGGCTCCTTTACCGGCGCCGGTGGCCAGCGCCGTGGCCGTTTTGAACAGGCCAATGGCGGAACATTATTCCTTGATGAAATCGGTGACATGCCAGCCGATACCCAGACCCGTTTGCTGCGTGTGCTGGCGGATGGCGAATTTTACCGCGTGGGTGGTACCACACCGGTTAAAGTGAACGTGCGCATTATCGCGGCGACGCACCAGAATCTGGAAACCCTGGTAAAAGAAGGTCGTTTCCGTGAGGATTTATTCCATCGTCTGAATGTTATCCGTATTCATCTGCCACGTCTGGCCGACCGCCGTGAAGATATTCCAAAACTGCTGACACACTTCCTCAAACGTGCCGCAGAAGAACTGGAAGTTGAAGTCAAAACGCTGCGTCCGGAAACAGAAGAATATTTAAGCTCTCTGGACTGGCCAGGTAACGTGCGTCAGCTGGAAAACACCTGCCGTTGGATCACTGTTATGGCATCCGGCCGTGAAGTTCTGGTCAGTGATCTGCCACCGGAACTGCTCGATCAACAGGGCAGTACTCACACATCCGGCAACTGGGAACAGACTCTGCGTTACTGGGCTGATCAGCAATTATCCGCCGGTGTTACCAACCTGCTGGATAACGCAGTGCCGGTGTTTGAACGCATTATGATTGAAACGGCTCTGAAACATACTGCCGGACGTCGTCGTGATGCCGCCAACCTGCTCGGCTGGGGGCGCAATACGCTGACACGTAAAATCAAAGAACTGAATATGGATGGCCCGGGCGGGGATGACGATGACGAAGGTGATGAATAATCACTTTTTCATCCGCTAATCCGCTAACGACCGCTTAATACGTCACGGGGATTCTGTGCAATCAGAATCCCCGGATTTCCCGCCAGTAAATCACCCTGTCATTGCCCCGATAAATACCAAAGCTTGCTGTGCTCTGCGGGTTTTCATAACTGCCATCCAGATCAAAATCATCCTGCAGCCAGACGGGTACGTCGTAAGTCAGGTCCACTTCGCCATTGCCAATACCTCCCGGAACATCAGCAGGGGCCATCAGCAAAATGGCACCGATACCGCTACCGTTGCTTAATTGCCCCGCATGACCTGCAACCGTTGTCACATTGGCGGATGACAGGGTCACATCTGAGGCGGCATCGTATTGCCAGCAACTATCCGCTGTATTCAACACAAACCTGTTACCATCAAAATATTCATTGCGGATATTTACCGGAAGATCCAGTGTTTCCGGACCGTAAGCATTTTCCAGCCAGAGCCGCCCGTAGCGCACATCAAAGTCTGCCAATGGCTGGAAAGTGAGGGCAGAAATTAATGCAGCGCCATCACTGTCCGTTGCCGCATTAAGAGAAAAAGGAATATCCGGGGAGAACGGCGCAATTTTATTTTCTGCTGTTTTATCGTAAGAAAAGGCATCGCCGGGATTAAGGTCATACAACATAATACCTGGCGCAGAAACAGTTAGTGCACCGCTGTTTAAATCCGCATTAAACGCCAACGGACTGCTGTTAATATCAAGCGCAGAATTATCCACCGCCGCGGCAAGAACACTGACATCGGCAGCGATCAGTTTCTGATAGCCAGGTAACGTATAATTCTGAGTAGTAACACCCGCTGCGTTCTGTGCTGTCAGCTGTAATCGCGGTGCAGTCAGCCAGTCAAATGCCTGACCTGTGTAAACAAAATCCTGATCGCCATGGCACCATGCGTTAAGGGCACCTGGATTTACAGTACTGGCAGAAAAATGATGCGCATAAAACCGCCCGGTAGGCTGGCTTTCTCCGGCCGGTACCGTGTGACCAAAGTAGCTCGTGGATGGCATTACCCGAAAGCGGAAAACACCCACCTCTGATTCACTGACACTCACACTATTCACATTGTCTGCAGCACTACTATGGTTATAGCTTGCCGGTGTAACGCT
Source organism: Thalassolituus sp. UBA6592 (assembly GCF_002433655.1). NCBI lineage: Bacteria > Pseudomonadati > Pseudomonadota > Gammaproteobacteria > Oceanospirillales > Oceanospirillaceae > Thalassolituus > Thalassolituus sp. UBA6592. The sequence continues at coordinate 2,710 of NZ_DJIO01000030.1, forward strand.
GCCACTGTTGCCATCTGCCGGACTAACGATGGTGGTGGTTAAAGCAAGGCCGTCCTGCGCATAAGATGGTGTTGGTGAATTTCCCTGACACATGTCGCTGTCACCATCCCGCTGCCAACTGACGGCCTGAATGTTTAACGGGAAAATGCTTCCGGCGGCAACAAAAGCATCGCAGGTCGCATCCGCTTTGCTGCATTCACCGCTGCTCTGCACACAGAACCCGGCTGGAATACTGGCAAACTGACGGCTGCCGTCCAGCTGCAGCCCGGCATCATCGCCACTGCCAAGATAACGGGCATTTAATTGCATCAGGCCGGCATCGTAATAATTCAGATTAAATGTCGCTTTGCCTTCGCTGTCGAATGTTAACCGCCCAGCAGTAGCACCGGCCTCGCTCATGGCAATGTCACGCCCATTGATCAACAGCGGCAGGCTTGCTACCCGGCCACTGCCCGACGGATTGATGTAACTGCCCCACAGATAAACATCTTTGCGCACAGAAGCGAATGCCGGTACACACTGACGTGATGCATCATCTTTTTTTACGGCCTGCAATGTCGCCGTTATTCCTTTGCCTGCAGTGAAGTCTGCGGCATCCACAATAAAACCACTGTCGGCAAAAGACAGACTGCAGTCCGTTGATGCTGCACCACCATCTTTACGGCAAAGATTGGCGACATAGGGGGTACTTAGCGGTTGCGAGGAACGTACGGCAATATCCACTCTGCCACCATCGGTATTCCATAATTTTTCTGTTGTTTCACCACCGCGGAAACTGATGGTATCGCCACCTTCCCAGCCCGAAGGCGCCAGCGTCATCTGCACATTACCGTTGTACAGAGAACTGCAGCTTTCATTGGCACAGGCACGGATCAGCACATCCTGGGCTGAACAGCTGAGAGCATCGGAGGAATAAACAAACTCAAAATGGTGAACCGGCGTATTCATTGGTTCAATATAATTAGCGCACACCTGCAGATTATCGATGGCGTGGTTATTGGAATAGCTGCCGGTGGAGCCCGTCAAAGAAAATAACAGGTTGGCAGGAATCGCAGACTGACCACTGGCAGTACTGACATCCACGGGAGCGATCAATTGACGAAAGCCGGAACCGGTATCCCGCTGTACCGTCAGCACTGCCGATGAGCTGCTGCTGGCATCAATAGAAATACGATAGCGATAGCCTGGGTTTGCCCCCCACCATGACCAGCGATAGTCAATGGACGGACTGATATTATGCGCGCCGGTAATATAACGGTAGCCGGAATAATCCACCCCAGAGCCGCGCACCGCTACCGAGTTTGACCGAAATCCAGGCCCGCCTTCGCGGCCTTCTGAGGCAGACGAAAAGTTACCATATTCATCCAGCGCGATGCCCAGCCAGCCACCGGCGAACCCCGGTCCGGCATTGCCGTCGGTACGCTGAGCATAACCCAATGAACCACCATAACTGCCAGCCTGTGGCGTCACCGTGGCATCGGAAAATACCAGTGAAATACCGTCCGCTCCCTGCCCGCCCCAGGGCGACCAGGCGTAATGATCAAATTCTACAATGATCAGATTATTCTGCGCCGGAAACAGACGCTGTAATGTCGCCGCTGTAGATTGATTGGTGGAATCCTGCGTCAGCAACAGACGGTTGGACTGAATGGAAGGAGAATAACCACCACTGATGCGGGACACAGCCCAATTACTCCCCAATGAGGAACGACCGAAACTGTCACTGATACAGGTTAAGGGAGGCGTTGCCATACAGGCCGACGCCGGGCTGGATCTTGGTGTACAGGTACCGATAATAATGGACGACCCGTTGGCAATAATACTGCTCCAGTTGGGAGTCGTCAGATCGCCGTAGGCACGGGTATCGTTCAGAGTAATGGCGCCCGACTGAGTGGTTATAGTGACTTCGGCAGCCGAAGATCCTATGGTGCTGTTACTGATCTGCAGCGAGCTTGCTCCGGTAATGCTGCCCTCCGTCATAGTCACATTATTAAATTCAGCATAATTATTCGCGGCATAAAAATCGCCGGCGATCGTTGCACTACTGATATAAATCGAATTCGACAGAGAACGCACACCATCATAAAAATCAGTACCGTCCGCAGTAATAACACAACAGTTACTGGTTACCTGCCCACGTACTTCACCACCATTGAATGTCATGCCACCACTGGTTGCCGTCATACTGCCATCAACCTGTGAGTCCGTGAACGTTATGCCATTGGCAGCAGAAACATCGTCACGAACATAGCTGTTAACCAGCAACAGGGTCCCATAGCTGGTAATCCCACCATTAATATCTGCCTGATTAATCTCAATGGCTCCTGATGAGCTGGCAATATCACCACTGATTGTATTCGTGCCACGGATGATTACAGAGCCATAAGAAGATGTCAGATTAACCGGTTTGGCCGTACTGCCGACACTGTTGGAATTTAATTCAAAACCATTCCGAGCGCTTAACGTTGCTTCGGTTAATATTTCCCCAGGCGATGTGGAAACATCCAGAGTATCACCCGCATTCAGCGTAACCCGTCCGGCACAATTAAATGTTGACCCTGATTGCAACCAGATACCGCCACTGCAGGGAGGAAGATCCGCTACAGAACCGTTTTCAATGACATAATCCCGGGACCAGCAGTGAAGGCTGGTCAGGAGTAGCAAAAATAACAGCGCGTGACGTTTCATATCATTTCACCATCACTTCAACCTGACGCATAGCCTGATCAATACCAGAGCCACATTGACCAGTACTGCTCACAATATAATAGTTTTCACCACTGTCTGAGATGCTGCGGCAAGCGACTGAGACAGAACAATTATTCAGACCAGTAACAGCAAAGCTCTGAGTGTAATACGGTGACTGGCTGCAACTTCTGCCAGCACTGCCATCCGGAGGAATAAGAAGATTGAGTGCCAGTTGCGCACCAGATTCCGCGGCATAAAATGCGCGGTAGGAATTTGCCTGTAAAGATAACGACTGTGAACTGTTCTGCTGAATACCGGCCATGGCAGCAATAATTACCGCCAGTACGGTAATAACGAAAACAGCGACTGGCAAGCCGAAGCCGGATTGATGATATCGGGACTCAGGGAACATTACGGACCTGCACCTCCTGAGCAAGAGACAGCGTATTGCCAGTGGCATCTGCAATGGTAAAACTGACCGCTACCAAAGCATTGCGACGCTGACTGGACGGTGAATAAGAAAAAACCAGTGAAGATACCTGCAGACTGTTGGCAAGTACTTGCCTGCCGGTAGCGAAACTGCCAGGCAAAGCCGCAGTCAGTTGATTGACGTTATTTACAAAACCATACCCACGATACAAATACAGCCACTCACCGTCCTGACAGATGGCTTCCGGATCAGCACTGATAAAAAGCCGGTTTTGCGATGATGCACGATTAAATCGGTGGGGCTGAGAAAGACTGATAATCACCGGTGCAGTACCTGCCGGTAACGTCTCAATATTAACGGTCTGTGGCCCATTATTATTGTTCTTGTTGTACAGATTGCCAACCAGCGGGTAAATACTGATATAGCCACTGAATGATTCGGTCGCCGACAAAGGAACGGCTTTAATTTCGGAGACCTGGGCGTTGTTTTCCAGATCGATATAAGCGGTGGTTGCGACCAGAGGCATGTATTCAATACAACTGCCATCGTTGGTCACACGCAGACTGCCGGGCAAAGCGTAGCGGATACGTCGGGAAATCTGCTCGCTGATAATATCCGCCGTATCCGCCAGACGCTGACGTTCCCCCGTATCCAGCATACTGCGTGTTGTCTGACCAATAAATTTCACAGAAATGATCGCGATGATGCTGGCGATCATCAGCGTCATAACCATTTCAACCAGAGTAAATGCAGCGAACTTTGGCATCAGAAATTTCCCCGGTAAACAGAAAAATGACTGACCAGACCATCGGGGGCACGGATACTCAGAGCGATTCGTTTAGCGCCTCCGGGATTTACGCCAACTGAGTTATCACAACTGACACTGACACTGACGCTGAAGCCGTCATACTGAGCAGCAAGGTCAGCGTCGACAAACGCCGGCACTTCGTTATTAATGGCATCGTAGTCATCGACATCATCGTAGCCGGAGCGATTTTCACCATCGTTGGTGATGCGGCATCCTGTGAAGGTGGGCGTGCCTCCCACGCCGGTTGATTCATCAAACCGCACTGCCAGAATTTCATCCAGATAGAGCTGTGCCAGATCCAGTGTTTTAGTCTGCATCAACCCGTCTGCATTGCGCCCGGCCAGCAGGGAAAACGCTTTCAGTCCGGTGGTCAGCGCCAGACCAGTGATAACGATGGTGATGACCATCTCCACCAGGGTAAAAGCCTGTAATGAACGCCGGGGGAACATTTTCATGACCCGTTTCCTGGATAATGGGGTTTTGTCATAAAAGACAGTTTGCTGCATTAATTATGGCTGACAATTACCATCATGCGAGTAACCCGAAGAGGTAATGCACAGAATATGAGATTGATCGGCACTGACCACCCATGTCTGGTTTGTACCGGTGAAGCCATTACCGGCATAGCGCACATTGTGCGACGCTCCGTCAGCCAGCGCAGTGCCATCAATGGTCAGCGTCGTGCCGTTGCGCTGAATGGTCAGCGTGCTCAGTTCGGTAGTGCCCTGCAGCACCGCAAGGGTCCACTCCCCGGAAGTTTGAATGATACGAAGAAATACAGATTGTGTGGCGGCAGAATCCGCCAGTGCGCGTTTCTGCGCGACAGTGGCGATGGCAATCATCTGATCGCGGGCAGCAACAGCACTGAAACTGCTGGTACGGGTAAAAAGAGAGGATGCCGCGGCGCTGACCACACCGATCAGAATAATCACCATGATCAGTTCAATCAGAGTAAAGCCGCGGCTGTTTTGCATACTGAGCGGGGATTAACAGTCCGTTGAACTGACGGTAACCACAACAGACGGTGACGCGTTCGCTGCTGCTTCGGTATATACCACCTGACAGCCAGTTGGCGTTGATGCACCCGTGGCCCGGACAGTAACGGATCCTGCAGCCGGGGTATCAGCAACAACGGTGTAATCTGTTGAAGAAATCTGTGCTGCCAACAAAATACCCGCCGCGTTAGCTGTCGGATAATAATTGGCCATGGTTATCGCCTGCCCCTCAAGAGTGACAGAGCCCGCTGCCGCAGTATTTGCCGCAAGAGCCTGCGCATGAGCAATATTGGCTGCAGAACGGATAGAACCCGCCGCTGCCTGAATCGATGCCGCACGGGCCTCACCACCAAGGTCCGCAAAACGCGGCAGAGCAAAGGCGGACAAAATGCCCAGAATCACAATCACCATGATCAGTTCGATCAGAGTAAAACCGGATTGCATTGTGCGTGATGTGTTTTTCATATTTCCGACTCCTGCATACTATCGGATAAAGTAGTTAATCCGCCCGTCCTGCGGGCTGTATTCAATCTCTGCGCTTTGTATCCTGCTGTTCACTGAATCAAAGCTGAAGACACAAAGACCATTCCGTTCCTGCGCCTGCCAGCTGAGATCGCTCCAGCCAGTTATTGTCATCTCCGCCGGCTGCAGCAACGCCTGCCACAACCTGCGACAACGGGATGACGGGAGTACCTTCCCTTCACTGCCCACGGAGCCGGTATTCACAACCTCGTCCGGATTCAGTGCATCCGTTGGCCAACCACCTTCTGACATCAGCAGATTATTCTGACCAAAACCATGCAGAGGAATCGCCGTACCAGGCTTACCACGGACATACCATTGCTCCCTCGCAGCCAGTACAGCCCGCTGCAGTGAGGCGGCGGATGCCCGCACCTGAGCCAGATACGCCTGTTCCAGTACGACAGAAATATTACGTATCAACAACAGCACCAGGACTGTCAGCAAACACACCACCAGAGAAATCTTTAACAATGGATTTCCCGGTGTTCTGCGCACGGCATACATACGATCTCACCTCTGTTTTTAACTCTAGTTGAGGTGATTTGTTTTGCCCGCTTAATTACGAAATAAAACAAATAGTCATAAGAATGACGAACAACAGAATAGTCAGATTATCGGATAAATGCGGGGTGGACTGACGCAAAGCCAGACCGGCGGGCTGGCTATGCTCAAACAGACAATAAAATACGTAAAAAAGACAAATATATGTCGAAAAATCAGCGCCCGGACGACGATCCGGTGGCGACTGATCCCAGGTCCCAGATTGGCAGAAACACCCCAAGCGCCAGCACCAGAACCAGAACCGCCATAAAGACCAGCAGAACAGGTTCAATGGCATCCGCCAGCTGCTTCAGTTCGTAATCAATTTCGTCATCATAAAAATCCGCAACCTCATCCAGCAGCCGGTCGATGGCCCCGGTTTCCTCACCGACGGCCATCATCTGTAATACCAGTGGCGTAAATAAGCCGGTGGCAGCTGCGGTGTTGGTCAGCCGGTCACCGCGTTCAATGCCGCTGCGCATATCGCGTACTGCACGACTGATGTAGCGGTTACCGACGGATTCAGCCACGGTCTGCAGACTCTGCAGTACAGGCACACCAGCCGCCATCATCATGGCAAACGAACGGGCAAAGCGCCCCAGTGCTATACGCTCGAAAATACTGCCCAGAATGGGAATACGTAATTTCTGTTTATCCCACCACAGCGCTCCTTCACTGCTTCTGACATAAACTCTGGTCAATGCGCCCGCAATAAATAAGGCGACCAGCAAAGTAAATCCGTGCATCTGTACAAAATCTGAGACCGCGATCAGGATTCGCGTCGGCAGTGGTAGCTCCGCACCAAGACGGGCAAAGACACCACTGAATGCAGGTATCACAAATAAAGTAATCACCACCATGGCAGCACTCATGGCAATAATCACCATCAGTGGATACCGCATCGCCGCTTTCATACGCTTGCGCGTTTCACGCTCAGATTCAATATGAACAATCAGACGTTTCAGTGCCGAGTCCAGCTGACCTGTGTTTTCCCCGACCTGAAGCAGGCTGACATAAATCGGTGAAAATATTTTCGGGTGACGACGGAATGCAGAGGAAAGATCGCTGCCCGACACCAGACTTTCCGCTATTTTATCCAGACACTCACCCAGCACTTCAGATGTGGTTGATTCGGCAAGGCCCCGGATGGCACGCAGAATAGGAACGCCCGCTTTTGTCAGCGCATACAGTTGCCGGGTAAAAAGAATTAATTCTTCAGCGCTGACGTTTTTCTTACGCAAAAATCCGGTGGTCTTCTGGCGATTGTCGTTGCGCACCGTATTTTCTTCCAGCCGGGTAATAATCAACTGCTGTTGCTGTAATTGTTCAACGGCCGACTGATAAGACGGTGCACTGATATTCCCTTTAATCAGATCACCATCGGTATTACGCCCCTGATAGGTAAAATCGCTCATACATCAACACCTTCATCCAGTGTTGCCGAAACCCGGAATACCTCATCCAGAGATGTGATCCCTTCCCGGGCAAAATCCAGTGCGCGTAACGCCAGACTGCGGAAGCCTGGCTGCTGCAGCGCAGCATCGGCAAAATCCTGTTGCCGGTCAGTGCGCAATGCAGTGACCAGCTGTGGACTCATTTCCAATAATTCATAAACCCCGATCCGCCCCTGATAACCGGTATTGTGGCAGCGGTGACAGCCATTAGCCGCATGGAAGACCGCGGCTGAACTGCCCGCTTCAAGATTTTCCAGCCAGGCTTTTTCCTGACTGTCCGGCTCATGGGTACGGCGACAATGCACACACAGCTTTTTAATCAGCCGCTGTGCCATGACCGCACGCAGCGATGAGGCCACCAGATAGCGGTCGACCCCCATATCCAGTAAACGGGCAACAGTCGATACCGCATCATTGGTGTGCAGTGTGGATAACACCATGTGCCCTGTCATCGCAGCCCGCAAAGCGATTTCGGCGGTTTCATGATCACGCATCTCACCGATCAGAACGATGTCCGGGTCCTGACGCAGAGAGGCCCGTAATACGGTGGCAAAATCCAGCCCTACTTTATTGTTTACCTGCACCTGATTCACCCGGGGTAAACGGTATTCAATCGGATCTTCTGCGGTAATAATTTTCTTTTCCGGCTGATTCAGTAATGACAGTGCGGCATACAGACTGGTGGTTTTACCACTACCGGTTGGCCCGGTAACCAGCACCAGTCCGTGCGGACGATGGATCAGATATTCAAAGCGCGACTGCAGATCCTGCGGCATACCTAGCGCCTCAAGATGGAGTATCCCAGAGGTCTGATCAAGCAGACGCATCACCACAGATTCACCAAACTGCACTGGCATGGTAGACAATCGAACATCAATATTATGGTGCAGTACGCGGATATTAAAACGTCCATCCTGAGGCAGACGTTTTTCAGAAATATCCAGCCCCGACATGATTTTCAGACGCGATACCAGTGCGGAAGCCACGCGACGTTCTTTCA
>NZ_DJIO01000116.1:0-2899 GCF_002433655.1 Thalassolituus sp. UBA6592
ACAAGCGTCTGACCTTTGATGTCTACAATGCCGGTGCCAACAGCTTCCACGTCAACGCGACGCTGGTGATTGGTGAGACTGAAACACTGCTGGTTGATACCGGTTTTACCAAAGCTGACGCCCTGCGTATTGCAGGCAAAGTACTGGATGCCGGCAAACCACTGAACACCATTTTTATCAGCCAGGCCGACCCGGATTTTTACTTCGGAGCCGAAGTCCTGAAGCAGATTTTTCCGGATGCACGCGTGATCACTACTCCGGCTGTGCGTGAAGCCATTGAGAAAAAAATGGAAGGTAAAGTCGCTTACTGGGGACCAAAACTCGGCCAGAATGCACCGCATCAGCCGGTTCTTCCGGACGCCTACACAGACAAATATCTGACCATTGATGGCCATAAAATTGAGATCCGTGGCACCAAAGGCGAACTGGCAAACCGTCCGTACTTGTGGGTCAAAGACAGTAAAGCCATCCTTGGCGACATCTCTGTGTTTGCCGGACTGCACCTGTGGACGGCCGATACTCAGAGCAAAGCTAAGCTGGATGCCTGGGATGCCCAGCTGGATGATATGAAATCACTGAAACCAGAAATCGTGATTCCAGGGCACATGGCTGCCGGTTCAGAACTTACTGCAAAAAATATCGACGATTCAAAACAATATCTCGATGACTTCCGCGAAGTGATCGGCATCTACAAAAACAGCGCCTACGTACAGGCGGCTATGGAACAGAAATATCCAACCGCCGGACTGCACATCGCGCTGGATCTGGGCTCTAAAGTCCACACAGGTGAAATGGTCTGGTAATTATGGATACAGTTAAGAGCGGTCATCATCGCTCTTAACTTTCTGCATTTAAGAAGATGTAACATGAACAAAATACATTATTTTTACGATCCGATGTGTGGCTGGTGTTACGGTGCGACCACACTGATTTCAGCACTGAACAACTTCGCTGCTGAAAACAACTGGCAGGTAGTAATGCACCCAGGTGGCATGATCGGCCGCCGCCCCATGGAAAACGGTTTTCGCCAGCATATTCTCAGCGCCGACGAGCATATCGCCAGCCTGACCGAAGCTGAATTTGGTGAAAATTATCGTGCCCGGGTTGCCAGCAGTCAGCCACTGATACTGGATTCCATGCTGCCGACGCAGGCAATTCTGGCCGCCAAAACCTGCGGTAAGGATGAGTTCACCATGCTGAAAGCCATTCAGTCCGCTCATTATCAACAGGGTCTGGATGTGTCGGAAGAAGCAACACTGCAACAGATTGCTAAAGATCTTGGAATTGCAGACAGCGACTGGCAAAACGCCATGCAGGATGCCGCAGCACAACTGCGCTACGAACTGCAGCATAGCCATCAGCAAATGAGCCAGCTGGGCGTTCAGGGCTTTCCTACCCTGATCATGGAAACAGATAAAGGCCTGCAGCGTCTGCCCCACAGTCAGTTCTATGGCAAACCAGCCGACTGGCAGAACTACCTTAATAAGCTGTCTGATTGATCTGCCTGAGTGAGCCAAACTGCGACCTGCCAGATCATCGCTCCAGTCCGTAAATACAAAATAAAAAGCCCGCACTGAATTGTTCAGTGCGGGCTTTTTATTCAGCGGGCTTTCTATGCAGCGTGCATTTTTGGGCTGCTGTATCAGATCCGCTGTTTAAGGCCTGCGTTCAGGCCAGTAGCAATCAGGGCAGTAAAAATCAGCCCAGCTCATCCAGTGCAACACGATAGTTCGGATCTTCAATCACGTTTACATCGCACAGGTTACCGGCTTTTTTCAGCATCACTCGGCAATCTTCACTGAGATGGCGCAGACGCAATTCTTTGCCCGCGGCCAGATAACGCTCAGCGATATGATCGATGGCTTCCAGCGCAGAATGATCCGCCACGCGGGAATAACGGAAGTCGATGATCACCATCTGAGGGTCATTTTCGACATCAAACAGATCTTTAAAGCGGGTGACGGAACCAAAAAACAGCGGACCAACCAGATCATAAATTTTGGCATTTTCGTCTTCGCGGGTGGTCACACGAATGCGTTTGGCATGCTCCCAGGCAAACACCAGCGCCGATACGATAACACCGACGATCACCGCGATGGCCAGGTCCGTTACCACAGTCACACCGGATACCAGCACCAGTACAAACGCATCATGCTTAGGAATTTTGCGCATAATGCGGAAACTGGTCCATTCGAAGGTGCCAATCACCACCATAAACATCACGCCCACCAGCGCCGCAATCGGAATCTCTTCGATCAGAGGTGAAGCAAACAGAATAAAACTCAGCAGGAACAGTGCTGCAGCAATACCGGACAGACGACCACGACCACCGGAGCTGACGTTAATCATGCTCTGACCGATCATGGCACAACCGCCCATACCACCGAAGAAACCAGTGACGATATTCGCCGTTCCCTGAGCCACACATTCTTTGTTGCCGCGGCCACGGGTATCGGTCATCTCATCAATCAGGGTGAGCGTTAACAATGACTCAATCAGACCCACCAGACACAAAATAACCGAGGTCGGTAAGATAATCATCAGCGTATCCCAGTTAAATGGCACCATGGGAATAGCAAAGGTCGGCAATTCGCCAGCCAGGGTCGCGCTGTCGCGTTGATCAACCGGGAGCATGTCGCGCACGAAGTCGATAACCGTACGGGCTTCCATATCCAATCCGTGCACTAGCAATGTGATAGTGATAATCGCTGCCAGCGATGCGGGTACCGCTTTGGTCAGTTTCGGCAATAAGTAGATGATTGCCATGGTTAAGGCTACCAATCCCAGCATGATGTACAGCATGGTGCCACTCATCCACTCCTGGGTCCCCAACGCGCCAGTGACTTTAAACTGCCCCAACTGGGCCAGGAAAATCACGATAGCCAGGCCGTTTACAAAG
>NZ_DJIO01000038.1:0-2125 GCF_002433655.1 Thalassolituus sp. UBA6592
AGGTTCATCTTGGCCAGCTTGTAGGTGGTGCTGGTCTGTTCCTGGCCGTAGATGGAGATGTCTTTTTTGTTACCCTGATGGTTTTCAACAAATTTGACCGACTGCACGAACATGCCGCCGGAGCCGCAACACGGGTCGTAGATTTTGCCGTGATAGGGTTCGATCATTTCGGCCAGCAGGTTAACCACGCACTTGGGCGTATAGAACTCGCCACCGCCTTTGCCTTCGGTGGCGGCAAAGTTGCCGAGGAAGTATTCATAAACACGACCGACGATGTCGGTTTCACTTGCTGAGCCTTCTTCACCAACAATGGTGTCGATGTTGTTGATGGCGTCGATCAGGGCGGCGAGTTTGCTGGCATCCAGCCCTAAGCGTGAAAAGTAGTTATCTGGCAGTGCGCCGCGCAGGGCTTTGTTGTTTTTCTCGACGGTGTGCAGGGCGGTGTCGATTTTAACGGCGATGTCATCCTACTTGGCGTTTTTGGCAATGAAGTCCCAGCGGGCGTCTTCTGGCAGGTAGAAGGTGTTGGCCATAGTGTAAAACTCGACCATATCGACGTAATCGCCCTGCCCTTCACCGATCATCTGCTGTTTGCGCTGTTCGAATTTATCGCTGATAAATTTCAGGAAGATCAGCGACAGCACTACGTGCTTGTATTCCGACGATTCCACCGAGCCGCGCAGTTTGTCGGCGGTGGCCCACAGGGTTTGCTCGAAGCTTTTTTCTTTTTTGTTTTTGGCCGATTCTTTCTTTTCAGCAGGCTTGCGTGCCATGGGGTGTTCCTTCGTTATCGTGGAATTGCATCCACGCTTTCAAATGTTGTTTCGCGAATATGCAGACAAATGACCGGTACTCAGTCTTCTGCGCTTAATCTTCGGCACTCAGTCTTCTGCACTCAATCGTCTGCAAAATAGTCCGAGTCTATCGCTTTCACCTGATACGTTTCTTTTACGCTGACGCCCAGGTTGTGTTTGATCATCAGTTCCGCCAGTTGTTTGCCGTCGATCAGTACCACTTTTTTTCACTCACAACATCCATGTCGTTCGCCCTTCGGGCAGCTTCGCTGTGCAAAATGCCATCCCTGGCATTTTGTCAATCATCGACACGTAATCCAGCGCATCGCGGCTGAAGCGACTGGTGGTGATAAACACGCCTTTACGCGCACGGTTCATTTCCAGCGCGCCAACAAAAGCCTGTATATCCGGGCGGCCTACGGCAGCATCGGTGTAGCGTTTGGCCTGCAGGTAGATGGTGTCCAGCCCGAGCGGATCTTCGTTGATGATGCCGTCGATACCGCCGTCGCCAGTATACTGGGTTGCACTGCCTGAGTCCTTACTCCAGCCGCCATAGCCCATGGCCTGCATCATCTGCACGACCAGTACTTCGAAAAATTGCGGGGTTTGTTTTTTGACCAGATCGAGAACGTCTTCTGCCAGACTCGTCTGCAGTTCAAGGTGAGCCGCTTCTAAACGCTCTGTTGGGTCCAGCTCGGAATCCGGCTGTACGGCTTCTTCTGCGATTGTTGCTGTATCACGATCGATAGATTGAAATTGTTGAAAGCTTTCAAACTGGCGCAGGTAGCGGTTATCTATCTTTTCCGGGCATTCAATCAGCGCCTTTTTGCCCATGGCCGTCAGCTCGTTGATACCGCGTTTGGGGCTTTCTACCAGGCCTGCTTTACGCAGGTAGGTAGCGGCCCAGGCCACCCGGTTGTACATCAGCGGGCTGCGTTTGCTTGGTGTGAGCAGCTTGCGTTCTTCTTCGGTGAGGTTGTACAGGTCGCTGAGGCCATCAACCATTTGGCGTAACGACATTGGCCCCATGCCCAATGCTTCGAGCATCGGGCGCATTAAGGTTTGATAATCCGGGATTGGCATTCCATACCCTCTTTCATCGTTGTCCCCAGTATACTGATATTCCTGTAATCAAAAAGCATCAGAATTGGTAAGGTCAGGTGCCTTTTGTACGGCATCTGCGTCCTCTTGGCTGTTTTATGGACAGCCGTGGGGAGTTTGCAGGCTGGCTGGACATAGGCAGCGTCCGGCTGCGCCGGATTTCGTAGCTGAAGCAAGTCCTACAGGTGATTAAGGACGTATAAGAGTCCGGCTATCGCCGGATTTCGCAG
>NZ_DJIO01000038.1:2505-14400 GCF_002433655.1 Thalassolituus sp. UBA6592
AACGTCCGGCTGCACTGGATTTCGTAGCTTAAGCAACTCCTACAGGTGATTGAGGACGTATAAGAGTCCGGCTATCGCCGGATTTCGCAGCTGAAGCAGCTCCTACAGGTGATTGAGGAGGTATAAGAGTTCGTCTGCACTGGATTTCGTAGCTTAAGCAACTCCTACAGGTGATTGAGGACGTATAGGAGTCCGGCTATCGCCGATTTCGCGGGTGAACCCGCTCCTACAGGTGATTGGGACGTATAAGACTCCGGCTATCGCCGGATTTCGCAGCTGAAGCAGCTCCTACAGGTGATTGAGGCGTATAAACGTCCGGCTGCACTGGATTTCGCAGCTGAAGCAGCTCCTACAGGTGATTGAGGCGTATAAACGTCCGGCTGTCGCCGGATTCGCAGCTGAAGCAGCTCCTACAGGTCAACGGACGTGAGACTGAGTCCGGCTATCGCCGGATTTCGCAGCTGAAGCAGCTCCTACAGTAATCGGTAAGACTGTTGTTTAAAGAGCGCAGTTCAAAACGCCAGCACGCTGCCATCCCAATGCAGCAGGTGGCCATTCTGTTCCGGGCTGAGTTCTTCTAACACCTTGCTTAACCGCTCTGCCGTTAACTCCGGAGTGTAAAGCCTGCCCTCTTTGATATTGGCCTGAAAGGGTTCGGATAACGCGCTGTCGGTGGTGCCTGGATGGGTGGCGACGACGATGCTACCTGGGGCTTTGCGCTGCCATTCGATGCTGAGGGTTTTTATAAACATATTCAGCGCGGCTTTGCTCATGCGGTAGCTGTACCAGCCACCAAGCTGGTTGTCGGTGATGGAGCCGACCATGGCGGAGAGTGACATCCATTTCAGTTGTGCGTTGCGTTTAATGAGCGGTGCAACCGCCTGGGCAAGATGAATATGCGCCAGCAGGTTGATTTGCATATTGTGCAGCAGAAAGTCATCAGTGATGTTTTTTAAGGCTTTTTCTGGCTGGCGTTCTTTTGTGTGCAGAATACCGGAGCAGACGATCACGGCATCCGGCAGGCCATGGGATTTCAGCCATGCGGTGATGGAGGGAATATTGGCGGCATCGACCAGATCGGTTTGCAGGTGTTCATGGTTGCACTGCGGATCTGACCCGTCTCTTTCTCGTGAGTTTCTGTCTTCCCTGCCAATGGTCAGCACGCGTGCACCGGCGTTTTGCCAGTGTGCGATTAAGGCCTGGGCAATCGTGCCACCGGAACCGGCGATGAGGATGTTGTGAATATTGGTCATGGCAATATCCTGCCCTTTTGACGCCATTATGGGAAGGGATTCGGGTTCGGTGGGTTTGGATTGAAAGGGTTTGATGGAGATTGAAGGCGACGGATGGATGGATCACATAATGTCCGGCTGCGCCGGATATCGTAGCTGAAGCAACTCCTACACCTACAATTGAAGCAGAACGCGAGACCGGGTCCGGCTGAGCCAGATATCGTAGCTGAAGGAGCTCCTACAGGTAATTGAGGCGTATAAGAGTCCGACTATCGCCGGATTTCGCAGCTGAAGCAACTCCTGCACCTATAATTGAATCAGAACGCGAGACCGGGTCCGGCTGAGCCGGATTTCGCAGCTGAAGCAACTCCTACACCTACAATTGAATCAGAACGCGAGACCGGGTCCGGCTGTGCCGGATTTCGCAGCTGAAGCAACTCCTACTCCTACTTCTACTTCTAAATGGTAAGTCGTGGCCATGAGAAACAACACCCCATACACCAAAAAGTCTCTATCTGGATCTTTCGGGATACATAATCCGCAGATAAAGCCAGACAAATGGAAAAACGACAAAAGCGCTCAGATAAAGCAGAGGTGGGAAAAAGATCAGCAGCAGCATGATAAAAGGCGCTGCGACAACGCCAATAACGATATAGCCGAACACCAGCGTTAAAACGTGCTCGATTTGGTAATGAATCAGAAGAGTTATAACCAGTGGCAACAGAACTACGACCAGCAGCAAGCCGGTTAAGAATCGCTTCCATGCTGGTCGTACTTTCCGGGTCTGTTGTTTGTTTTGCGCTTGCTTATTTTTCACTTCCTTGGCTTGCGTCATCCTGGACTCCTTTTCCCTGCATATTATTCAGGTCAGTGAAGGCAACACTGTTTGTATTTTTTACCACTGCCACAGGGACATGGTTCGTTACGCCCTACTTTGGGCGCATCCCGCACAACGGTCCGTGGTATTTCTTCAGCAGCTTTTCGTACATCAGACCAGAACTGGTAAATTTTTATGACGGCAGGTGTTATTTCGGCAACGGTTTGCTGATGTTCCTCCAGTGACAGAGCTTCCAGTACGTCGAAATTGTCCTCACGGCCGTGGAGAGAGATAGCATACAAACAGGAACTGATCTCTTCTGGCATGTCAGGCCAACAACAAAGATCAACGCCGCGCATATAACCAAAGGCCCATTCTTCTGCGACATAAACAATGCCTTGTTCGGTTTCGCTGTAGGGTAGCAATACTTCGTAGTGTTCCGGGCTGCTGACTAATACCGTCTCAATGGAGACCATATGCTTGGATACAAGCTGCAGAAAATGAAGTTCTTCCTCTTCTTCCCAGTCCGGCAGATAACTGTCATTGCCTGCTTTATTCCATAATGCTGGGTACCACTGATCCGGATAAATCATATTTGGACTGGAAACCACTGCAGCACAGAAACCATCCAGCTCGGCCATACAAAGCACAGAGTCGTCTGTTCCGTACTTCATCAGGATATCCTCAAGCCAGCCAATCTCATCCTCCGTCAGGAAGATATCTGAGATGTCCTCCTCATATACCGGCTCTCTGCGCTCAATCCAGTACTTAAAAATATCACTGGCCGCAGGCCCTAGCTGAGCAACCAGTGCCTGATATTCTTCATCAGTAAGTGAGCTCAGTTCTTCCTGCCCTTCATCGTTAAAAAACATGGCCATAACGGCCATTTTTTCAGCCACTGTCTCAGGCTTGTCGACGACGCCCCAAAGTTCAGAAGCGTACAGGTAACCTTTACACCAGCCTTGCGGGAAGAGAAATTGCGGACGATGAATATCGTTGACGCTGAGAATAGGTTCGTAGTTTTCCGGGGAGCCCATCAGCGTATCAATCAGGCTGTTTATATGGCGCATGGTCAGCACCATAAAATCCTGGTAATCGGCTTCTTTTTCCCAGTCAGGTTCAAACCCCCGGCCACCCCAGATTTCCGGATACCACTCGTTGGGGCGAATCAGATGGGGTCCAGAGACAATAGCCGTCAGGTAGCCATCAAGCTCGTCGACGGAAAGCAGACCATAGTCTTTCCCGTATTGCTGAAGAAGATCATCCAACCGTTCGACTTCTTCCCCGAGCAGCGGCGCGTTAAGTTGAGGGTCCGGCAACATATGCCTCTCCAGAGATGTAAATTTCGTCAGAGAATATCATTGCCAACGCTTCAATTCACTGACGCATACGGAGATCAGGTGCGATATCCTGATACTGTGCCTCAGTACACATCCCGGCGATAACGGTCGCTGAGCAGCAATTGCTGCATGGTGGTTTCGCCCAGCAGGTTTTTTAAGGTGTCTTCAACGCCTTTGGCCATCCCATCGCGGCTGCCGCAAATATAGAGGTAAGCGCCTTTTTCCAGCCAGTCTTTCAGCTGTTCTGCTTTGCTTTCCAGTACGTGTTGAACATAACCTGCATGGCTGAATTCCGCCGGTGGCGTTTCATGGCTGTCGAACTCATGATTAATAAACCGTGAGTAGGCGAAATCAAGCTGTTGCAGTTCGCCGCTGTACACCCAGCGCTTCAGTTCGGTATGCCACGGGCGGTCATGGGTCGGGCTGCGTTCACCAAAGATCAGCCAGTTACTGGACGGTTCTTCGCCACAGGTATTATTTAATTCACGTTGTTTTATGTGCGCGCGCAATCCGGCCAGCCCGGTACCGTTGCCGATTAATATCATAGGTGCGTGGTCGTCTGGCGCGTGAAATTTAGGATTGCTTCGCAGTGTTGCTTCGACACTGTCACCGGCTTTGGCGTTGTGGCATAACCAGCCCGAGCCAACACCAGGTTTACCGTCCGGAAAGTGTTGTTCGCGTACTAACAGGCGAATGCTGTTTTCCGCCGGAATACTGGCAATGGTGTATTCACGTTTTATGATGTTGCCCTGTTCGTCCGGCACCCAGAGTTCGGCAATATCACCGGCCTGCCACTGCGGTATCCTGCCGTGCCAACCAAGTTCAATCTGATACATGCCGCCACCCGGGCTGCCCGGGTTGATCCATTGGCGGTTGTGAAATATCAGTGTCCGGCTGTTATCCGACGGGTCTGGTTTTGGCGATGTCTGCGATGCGTCAGCGATGCCGTGTTCATTAAGCAATTGCTGCCATTTATTTAACGCAGCAGTATTCATATCGTCGACGGTGACGGTATCGAATAATGGCTCTGCACCGGCCTGCATTAACTGTTGATTCAGCCGTAAACCAAACGCACAGAAATGTGAGTATTCGCTATCGCCCAATGCCAGAACAGCAAAGCGGATGCCATTGACGTCTGCGTTTTGCAGCTGAGATAAGAACAGCCGGCCATTGTCTGGTGCTTCGCCCTCACCTGTAGTACTGGCAATAATAAGCAGCTGTTTAATGTGGGGAAATTCTTTGCTGTTACGACGGCTGTCGATCAGACTGGTCGCCTGATTTAATGCGACACACGGTGCAGATATCTGTTGTGCCAGCGTTTCTGCCAGCGTGCGTGCCTGCCCGCTTTCACTGGCATAAGCAACCAGAGTGGCAGATTCAGCAGTGTGAGCATTGTTTTTATTATACCGCTGCCGCCAGCGCATAATGGGCTGGCGGTAGCAGTATAAAGAAAATATCAGATACGCCAGCACCAGCGCGCCGGCGATCAGATAAGGCTGAGGGGTTAGCATCAGTCCGGCAGCACCTCAAATACTGCAGTGTAGGTTGCACTGCGCTGAGTGGCCGGTGCCTGTGCTTTATCGTCTTTGTATTCCGCTTCCATAAAGTAGCGGCCGGCGCCCTGCCAGTTCACAGTGATTTCACCGTTTTTATTGGTTTCCAGTTTAATTTCGTCCTGGCTGTTACGGTAGCGGGTACCTTCTTTAATCAGCACCACTTCGGCACCGGCCAATGGTTTACCATTCAGCATCAGTGCAAATTCTGCTTCTTCGCCCGCATACAGATCGTTCGGATGAGTCAGCGCTTTTAATTCCACGCCTTTACCGGTGATTTTCTGCACACTGTCAGATGGCTCGCCTGCAGTTACAAAGGTTTCAGCACGACGGTAGCTTTCAACCACGCGCAGTTCTTTGGCATCGGCCGGAATGGCTTTCTTAATTTCGTCCGGAGTCGCACTCTGACCACGGCCCGGGAACATATGGCGTTTGCCATCGGCGTCTTTCCAGAATGCGTTCATTCCAGCCATGGACATATACACGCGGTAGGTACCTTCCTGCTTCATGGTCAGATCAAAAACGGTACGCAGTTTACCTTTGCTGGCATTTTCTGGTTTTACTTCGCTTCCGTCTGGTGCAGTAATATGAATGCCTTCAGGGCGCAGGGCAACGTGGTCGAAATTAAAAATACTGTTGGAAACCGCCGCATCAAAGCTGACTGCAGGTTCTTCACCGGACAGTACAGTAACATCCGGCAGTATCCATAAACGGTGCGCCTGAACAGACAGAGTACCGGTAATTAATGAGGCAAATACCAGCGGCTTGATCATTCGTTTTAACATAATGTGCTCCTTGAGTTCTGGTGTACGGCTAGTTCTGGTGTACGGCTAGTTCTGGTGTACGGCTAGTTCTGGTGTACTGGGGCATATAAAACGGTGTTTAACTGACTCCCAGATTTAAACGTGCGCAGTGTGTCGGTTGCCAGATATCGTTGTTGTCGTGTTGTCAGTTGTTCTTTGGCGCTGCTTTTCATTTTCAGATCGTCAGTTTCAGATCGTCATTTTCAGTTCATCAGGGTTTGATCGTCAGGGCTATTTCACCCAGTTCGGATTCGCCCTGAACGGTTAGCGTCTGCGCTTTATCTGCAGGCCAGCTGAACGGAATATTGAGAATTTCACGTCCGCCTACTTCACGGGCCGCTTCAACACGCAGGCGGTATTCACCATCAGCCAGATCTTTCAGCTGCGCTTTACCGGCAGTAAAGCTGAGATCGTATTTGCCTGGGCCCTGGGTCGCGGCACTGACACCATCCACCGGCATTTCCAGACTGCGGCCACTGCGACGCCACCACTGACGCATGTCTTTCAGCCATTTTTTGCCTTCGTCATCACGCATATCGGTGTCGTACCAGACGGCGAGATTGATCACTTCTTTGCTGTCTTTATTTTCCAGCCACACCGCCACGTAGGGGTTGTGGTATTCCGCCACGGTCATTTCCGGAATTTCGACAGACACGTCCAGCTCTGCAGCCTGCACAGAGGAAGCTGCTGCTACGGCAAAGGTCAGCGGTAACAGAGTGCGGGTCATGGTTTTCATACAATCTCCATCAATGAAGGGTCAGAACAATAATAAGCAGTGGAATCAACACCCCGAGTCCCACCATGGGCCAGGTCGACGGACGCTGGCGGGCATAACGCACCAGCAGCCATAAACCGCTCAATGAGAACACCAGACAGAGCACGGAAAACACGTCGATAAACCACGCCCATGCGCTACCGGTATTGCGGCCTTTGTGCAGATCATTCAGGAACGAGATCACACCGCGACTGGTGTCTTCGTAAATCAGTTCACCGCTTTCGCGGTCAATGCTGAGCCAGGCATCACCACCGGGTTTGGGCATGCCCAGATAAACTTCGGAGTCATCCCATTCAGCGGCAGAATCCGGTGTACTGATGTTGTATTCCTGCAACAGCCACTGGCGCACGCCCAGCGGTAATGGGCCATCCCCGCGCTTGTTCAGCAGAGTAAGTATTCCGTCACTCAGCTCAGCTTCCACCGTAGTGGTCTGTGGGCTGGCTTCGATATCCGCCGCGTGATTGAGCGTGATCCCGGTGAAAGCGAACAGCACCATACCAACCAGACAGACAGCCGAGCTGATCCAGTGCCACTGGCGTAATGTTCCGGGGATGATACTTCCCAGCAAAAGATAATGATTCCTATTTAATTTAAGGCATCATAATGAGAATGCCCGGGTCATGACAACCCGGGAAACGTAGATAAATGTCAGAAATCGACGGTTAAGCCCACATTCAGACGACGGCCGTCCAGTACAACGTCGTAGTCTTCATTAGTGACCTGACGATTAAGAACGTTATAAACACCGGCTTTTACGGTGGCATCCGGGTTCAGTTTGTAGTTCAGACCGGTATCCACAAAACCATAGCCAGGGGTCGCATCAGACAGCGAGGTACGGCTCAGGTACTCGCTCGCTTCACCACGGTAGTTACCCTGCAGCCACAGACCAAGAGCCGCAGTGGTCTGCCAGTCGAAGCTGACGTTGGCCATGTTTTTCGGGTTTTTGTTCAGCGGATCACCTTTGAACTCACCGCTCTTCTGCTCAGATTCGGTGTAGGTGTAGCTGGCAGCCATGGTCAGAGCCGTAGTGATGCCATAATCCACAGTGATTTCCACACCGCGCAGCTGGGCTTCAGAAATGTTGTTCTGAGTGCTGATAAAGCGGTAGTTGTTAGGGCCATAGCTACAGATCCAGGTCGCCGGATCGTTCTCGTCGTAGCCCGAGTTGGTAGCTACATCGGAGTCACAGGTGCGCTCTTCAGCGATCTTGTCTTCATAGTCGGTCTGGAACAGCATCACACTGGTGGTGAAGTCGGCAGTCATCGCACTGTAGACGAAGCCGGCTTCATAGCTGGTGCTTTTCTCCGGATCCAGATCCTCGTTACCGATAATCAGAGCGTTTGGAACATCGCGACCGGCCGGGCGCTGACGACCACCGGTTGCCTGACCAAAACCTTCGGTCGCGTTTGGCAGTGTTGGCTGCTTGTAGCCGGTGGACACACCACCCTTAAACGTAAAGCTGTCGTTGAGGTGATAAACCGCATACACACGCGGCGTCAGGTGACCACCGAACAGTTCATCATCGTTGTAACGCAGGCCCGTGGTAACGTTCAGATCCTGGCTTACCGCCCAGTCTGCTTCGACGTAGGCTTCGCCCAACCAGCGATCCATTTTGGTTTCAGCACCGGCCACACCAGCGGTGTACAGACCATTGGTTTCATCCACCAGTTTTTCCTGACGGTAGCGGCCACCATAGCTGATGACGTTCATGCCCAGACTCTGAACCACATTGGATTCCAGCGTGTACACAGTTTCTTTCTTAGTGGCGTCATCACGCTCAAGATCAGACACATCCTGCTGAATGTAAGTACGTACGCGGGTACCGTTGGCATTCTGATAAACGTGGTTCAGCGAGAAAACGTCTTTACGGAAGTTGCTGATGGCGGTATCGACCGGATTACCACGGGTATCCACTTCAGCAACACTGACGCCAGGCGTTGCCATGCTGCGGTATTTGGAGACATCGAAATCGGCACTGAATTCGTGGTTAGCGAATGGCGTCAGCGTCAGACCACCGGCAATTTTACGGCGGGTACTTTCCGGGCGACTGCCGGCAGATTTTCCACCACCAATGTAATCAGATTCGTCGTCATAGACCCAGCTGCCATTAACGTTGGCTTTCAGCAGGCCTGGCACCAGAGCGCCGCTGGTATAGACGTTAGCGCGCATACCATCGTTCAGTAGTTGGCTCATGGAATCGATGTATTCCAGGCCAATCTGACCGTGCCACTCTTCACCGCCATCTTTGGTGATGATGTTCACAACACCACCCATGGCGTCAGCACCGTACAGCGAAGACATAGGGCCACGGATGATTTCGATACGCTCAATGGCAGACAGCGGCGGCAGCGCCAGATCCTGAGTACCGGATGCGGTACCGTTAGTGTTGACGTTACGGCCGGCAGACAGAGGCTTACCGTCGATCATATACAGCGTGTAATCGCCGGTCATACCACGGATGCTGATTTCCTGAGAGTCACCACCGCCACTGACGTAAACGCCAGGAATGTTACGCACGGCATCCATTACGTTGGTGTAGGACTTCTTGTTCAGTTCTTCAGCGCTGATCACACTGATACTGGCCGGCGCATCAATGATGTTCTGTTCAAAGCCTGAGGCAGTAACAACGGTTTTGCCCAGGTCAACTTCATCCTGCGCGTACGCCTGTCCTGCCAGAGCGATGCTGACTGGCAACGCTGCTTTGATAAATGCCGGATAGTATTTTGCTTTCATAACCCACCTTACGTCGTGATCTGATCAGGCACAGATTGCCTGCGCCGAAGTTGATGGGAATGTTATCAGCTAAGAATCTTATTGATAATAATTTGCATTAAGAGTTCTTGGAACAATCTGTTCCGGGCCTTTACATTTAATGGGATTGACTCTTATTTGCAATATGATCAAGGAAAATGAATTAGCCCTTAGCCGTGGTTGCATCAGAGAGTCACTGGCGGTTATAAAACCGTTTTACCAATATAAGGACGGCGGTAAGCGAACGGAGAACCGCGCAGCTGCGCGAAATTGATCCGCACAACTTATCAGCCTCTGAAACACCCATAGCATTAAGACAATAAGGAACCTGCATGATCAAAGTGATTATCGAGCGTCAGATCGCCGAAGGGATGGAGTCCACCTACGAGCAGATTATGAAGAACATGCTGCGCACCATGGTAGAAGCACCTGGCTACACCTCCGGCGTAAACTATAAAGACGCCAAAGACAGCCTGCATCGCGTCATTATTACCAACTGGCAGGACGAAGCCGCCTGGGATAAGTGGAAGAACACAGATCAGCGCGCTGCCCTGCTGGCGGCCATTAAGCCGATTCTGAAAGACAGTGAGAAGATCACCATTCTCACAGCCTGATACGGCAGCTGCTCTGTCTGAATAAAAAGGCCATGAGATTCTCATGGCCTTTTACGTTATGACAGGCAACGGCGGATAAGCTCAGCCAGTGCATCCGCCGTGGTCTGCAGATGCTGTTGCTGGGTGAAGCCGGATTTCACTCTTGGCTTCAGATCGTGATTACCGTCTTCCAGCCACAGCAACTCAATATCATCCGCCAGATCATAGCCGGACACCTCCTCCTGAGAACCCAGCGCATCACGGGTACCCTGGGCAATAAACAGGGGTTTGCTTAGCTGCTGCAGATGATCGGTGCGCAGATTGTCCGGTTTACCGGGCGGGTGGAACGGGTAACCCAGACATCCACAGCCTTTAACAAATGGAGACTCCTGTGTCTGCGCCAGCACAGAAGCAACCCGCCCGCCCATGGATTTACCACCAATCACACAGGGGCGACCGAGCAGATTCACCAGCTGTTCATAATCTTCCAGCAGTGCCGGCAGACGGTTTGGCGGACGCTTTTTACCATCTTCTTTGTTCATTTCCATATACGGGAAATTGAAGCGCACCACACAGATGCCCCGTTCCGCCAGCAGCTCGGCCATATTGACCATAAACTCACTGTCACTGGGAGCTCCGGCACCGTGGGCCAGAATAAACAACGGACCGTTATCTGGCCCGTTCTGTACAAATTTTTTACTCATGTCTTGTCTTACTCCCGGGATGTTCCGCTCTTTCGTCCCACTGCTTAAATAGTCAGTCCTGTATTTTGTCCTTCTTGCGCTATATCAAGATCAGCCAATGTCGTTTCCTTATGATTTGCCAGAACGCTAAAAGGATTAACTGAGGTTCATTCTTTGCTGCGCGAAGGTTATGGGAATCTGCCGGTCCTGACCAGACCTTGATGAGAGTCATTCTTATCCAGACCTCCATAACTTGATAAAAAGCAGGTTAACCTGCTGTAAAATCAGGTGTTTTTAGCGTGTCGGATTGCAAACAGCACTCCCAGACACCATAATTGCGCCGATTTTTTTAACCCTCAATCCCGCTGTTAAATGGAATCTGATCATGAGCACAGCATTTGACCATCCCGAGTACAACTACAAGGTGGTAAGACAATTTGCCATCATGACTGTTGTTTGGGGCATTGTCGGTATGGCGGCCGGTGTTTTAATCGCTGCCCAGCTGGCATGGCCTGCTTTAAACTTCGATACCCCTTGGCTGTCTTTCGGACGTTTACGTCCGCTGCACACCAATGCGGTTATCTTTGCCTTTGGTGGCTGCGCACTGTTCGCCACTTCTTACTACATCGTGCAGCGCACCTGTCGCACCCGTCTGTTCTCAGACACTCTGGCGTCCTTCACCTTCTGGGGTTGGCAGCTGGTTATCCTGTCCGCAGCCATCACGCTGCCGCTGGGTATCACCTCTGCTAAGGAATACGCTGAGCTGGAATGGCCGATCGATATTCTGGTGACTCTGGTGTGGGTAGCTTATGTTGTGAACTTCCTGGGTACCGTTGCTATCCGTAAAGAAAGCCACATCTACGTTGCCAACTGGTTCTTCGCTGCATTCATGATCATGATTGCGATTCTGTACATTGGTAACAACCTGGTTATCCCGGTTTCCCTGACCAAAGCTTACTCTATCTGGCCTGGCACCATTGATGCCATGATCCAGTGGTGGTGGGGTCACAACGCGGTAGGTTTCTTCCTGACTGCGGGCTTCCTGGGCATCATGTACTACTTCGTTCCTAAGCAGGCTGGCCGTCCGGTTTACTCTTACCGTCTGTCCATCGTGCACTTCTGGGCTCTGATTTCCATCTACGTATGGGCCGGTGGTCACCACCTGCACTACTCCGCTCTGCCTGACTGGGCACAGACTGCGGGTATGGTTATGTCCCTGATCCTGCTGGCTCCATCATGGGGTGGTATGATCAACGGTATGATGACTCTGTCCGGTGCGTGGCACAAACTGCGTAACGACCCTATCCTGCGCTTCCTGGTGGTATCTCTGTCTTTCTACGGTATGTCT
>NZ_DJIO01000038.1:14726-32019 GCF_002433655.1 Thalassolituus sp. UBA6592
CTACGGTATGTCTACCTTCGAAGGCCCGATGATGTCTATCAAGACTGTAAACGCGCTGTCTCACAACACTGACTGGACCATTGGTCACGTTCACTCCGGTGCTCTGGGCTGGGTTGCTATGGTATCTATCGGTGCTCTGTACCACCTGATCCCTATCTTGTTCAGCCGTCGTGCAGGCGAGATGTACTCCATCAAGCTGATCAACACTCACTTCTGGCTGGCGACTATCGGTACCGTACTGTACATCGCTTCTATGTGGGTGAACGGTATCATGCAGGGTCTGATGTGGCGTGCGGTTAACGCTGACGGCACTCTGACTTACAGCTTCGTTGAATCTGTAGAAGCTTCTCACCCTGGTTATGTCGTCCGTGTACTGGGTGGCGCTCTGTTCCTGCTGGGTATGCTGCTGATGGCATACAACGTGTACAAAACTGTACGCGCAGGCAAAACAGAAACTGAAAGCACTGCAGCTGCTCAGGCGTAAGGAGTCGGGAAGATGATTAAACACGATAATATTGAAAGAAGCCTTCCGCTGATGGTGGTCATGATCGTGATCGCCCTGAGCTGGGGTGGCATGGTTGAAATCGTTCCACTGTTCTTCCACGAAGACACTACAGAAGCAGTTGAAGGCCTGGAGCCTTACACTGCCCTGCAACTGGAAGGTCGTGATATCTATATCCGTGAAGGCTGCCACGTGTGCCATACACAGATGGTTCGTCCTTTCCGTGCGGAAACTGAACGTTACGGACCATACTCCGTATCCGGTGAAAGCGTTTACGAACACCCATTCCTGTGGGGTTCCAAGCGTACCGGTCCGGATCTGGCCCGTGTCGGCGGACGTTATTCCGACGAATGGCATCGTGCTCACCTGTACAACCCTCGTGACGTTGTACCTGAGTCCATCATGCCTTCATATCCATGGCTGTTCGAAGACAAAGTTGATGGTCGTCTGACTCCTAAGAAGATGGAAGCTCTGCGCATCGTTGGTGTTCCTTACACTGACGAAGACATCGAAGGTGCAAAAGACGCCGTTGACGGCAAGCCTGAAATCGAAGCTCTGGTTGCTTACTTACAGCACCTGGGCACAGTGATCACTAAACGGTAATCCCATGGATATTAACGACGTGCGCGGTCTGGGCAGCGTATTCGCCCTTATAGCTTTCTCTGCGATCATCTGGTGGGCCTATGGCTCCAGCCGCAGAAAACGGTTCGAAGACGATGCTCATATCCCCTTCCGTGATGAAGATCATGAGAACGGGCCGCACGGCGATAAAGATCGGAGTAATTAATTATGTTAAGTACTTTCTGGCAAGTATGGATCGCAGTGATCACACTGGGTTCCATCATCGGCTGCGGTGTACTGATCCAGTACACCAGCCGTGGCATGCGTAAAGAAGAAACCGACCAGACTACTGGTCATGACTATGACGGTATTCAGGAATTTGATAACCCACTGCCACGTTGGTGGGTGTTCATGTTCTGGGGCACCATCGTATTTGGCTTCGCCTATCTGGGCGTTTACGGCTTTGGTAACTTCAACGGTCTGCTGACTGTAGAAGTCGACGGCGAACCAGTAACCTGGACCGCTCAGAACCAGTGGAAAGCCGAAGTTCAGGCATTCGACAAGACCATCGCTCCTCTGTATGAAGAATACGCAGCAACTCCGGTTACTGAACTGATTCATAACGAAGAAGCACTGCAGTCTGGTCAGCGTCTGTTCAAGAGCAACTGTTCTGTATGTCACGGCTCCAACGCAAAAGGCGCACAGGGCTTCCCTAACCTGACTGACACTGACTGGCTGTATGGTGGTTCTCCGGAACAGATCAAACAGACCATCACTATGGGTCGTCAGGGCGCAATGCCTGCATGGGGCGCTGTACTGGGTGATGAAGGTACCGCCAATATGGTTGAGTACGTTCGCAGCCTGTCTGGTCTGAAGCACGATGCAGCAGCAGCTGAAGCTGCAGCTCCTCAGTTCACTCAGATCTGTGCGGCCTGTCACGGTGCAGACGGTAAAGGCATGCAGCTGCTGGGCGCGCCTAACCTGACTGACGATGTATGGCTGTACGGTGGCTCTTCCAAACAGATCGAGTTCACTCTGAAAAACGGTCGTAACGGTAAGATGCCAGCACACGCAGAAATCCTGGGCAGCAACGCTGACGCCAAGATTCACCTGCTGACTACCTACGTTTACTCTCTGTCTAACGAGTAATCGACGGTAATCTGCGAAGCCCTGTAAATCATTCTGATTTACAGGGTTGAGCTGAGGCAAGAAAACCTGAGAAAAGCGGCTTTTAGCCGCTTTTTTCATAATAGCCTTTCCAAAGAATCTATATAATTGAGCCGTTATATAGAGCGCTGTTGCTCCCTGATCGGGTCAGTTTCCAAAGCGCCGTTCTGCACTCTCAACCCAAGGTGATTTGCCGTTATGAGTAATATTCCGGTCAAAAACGTCGAACCCAAAACCCAGAGCATGTACGAGAAACGTAAAAAGATTTACGTACGTGAAATTCAGGGGGTTTTTCAGAAATTAAGAACCTGGACTCTGTGGGCATTAATGCTCGCTTATTTCGGTACCGCATGGCTGACATGGGAAGGACGACAGGCGGTGTTATTTGACCTCCCTGCCCGTCAGTTCCACGTGCTTGGCATCACCTTCTGGCCGCAGGATTTTATGCTGCTGTCCTGGCTGCTGATTATTTCCGCGTTCGGTCTGTTTACCATTACTAACCTCGCCGGCCGTATCTGGTGTGGTTATACCTGTCCTCAGTCTGCATGGTCTTTTATTTTCATGTGGATTGAAGAAAAAACCGAAGGCAGCCGCAACGCCCGTATTAAGCTCGATAACGAGCCGATGTCCGGCACTAAATTACGCAAAAAAGCGCTGAAACATATCCTCTGGCTGTTCGTCGCTTTCTGGACCGGTGTTACCTTCGTCGGCTATTTCACCCCGATCCGCGAACTGATCCCGGACTTTTTCCAGATGGCCGCCAACCACTGGGCGTATATCTGGATCGGCATTTTTACCGTACTGACTTATCTGAATGCCGGCTGGATGCGTGAGCAGGTATGTATCTACATGTGCCCTTACGCCCGCTTCCAGTCTGTCATGTACGACCGCGACACCCTGGCCGTGTCTTACGACTACAACCGTGGTGAACCACGCGGTAAACGCAGCAAAAAAGCAGCAGATGCAGAACAACAGAACACTCTTGGTGACTGTGTTGACTGCTCGCTGTGTGTGCAGGTGTGTCCGACCGGCATCGATATCCGTGACGGTATGCAGTATCAGTGTATCGGTTGCGCACTGTGTGTGGATGCCTGTGACTCCATCATGGAGAAACTGAATAAACCAAAAGGTCTGGTGCGCTACACCACAGAAAACGAACTGGAAGGTCAGAAGACACATTTCTTCCGTCCGCGTCTGGTTGGTTATGCCGTTGTGATGCTGGTGATGCTGACCGCCTTCTCCTATGCACTGATGACCCGTACCGGTTTCCGTCTCGATATCGAACGTGACCGTGGTGCCCTGTACCAGTGGACTGTGAATGACACAGTGACCAACTCGTACACCGTGAAGCTGATGAACATGTCGCAGAGCGACCGTGAATATCTGCTGACACTGTCCGCTCCGGAAGGTATTACCATGGACGCTGATGAGCACCAGTTCCTGAAAGTAAATGAACTGAAAGAAGTGCTGGTCACACTGGAAATGGATCCGGAAGTTGCCAACCTGAAAGCCACTAAAGTTGATGTGGAATTTGTGGTCAGCGACCCGGCCAGCGGTGAAGAAATTGAACGCGAAGAGACCCGCTTTATTGCGCCGCGTCAGTAAAGCATAAGACCAGAGGCTTTAATCAGAAATTCTGACAAAAGCTGACTGGAGACTGACCGCCCAAGTGGTACACTTGGGCGGTTTTTTATTTGCCCCACAGGTTACATTCTATGAAGTCCGCTGAATCCCATAGCCGCTGGTACAAAGAGCCTATGTTTTATCTGGTCGCCGGTATTCCGTTACTGGCCATTGGCTGGGGCATGGTGATGCTGAATCTGGCCATGACCGGCAGTGACTCTCTGGTGTCTGACAGCTATTACAAAGACGGCGTCAGCTACACCGAAAATAAAGAGGTGCATGAAGCGGCAATGCGTTTACAGGCAAGCGCAGACGCAACCTTCACAGAAGACGAAATTCGCCTCACTCTCAGTGGTTATTTCGATGAATATCCGAATACTCTGAGCCTGCGCCTGATTCATCCGACCATTGAAGACCGCGATCAGACGGTTCTGCTGCAGCGCCTGCCATCCGGTGAGTACGCTGGTGTGAATGAAGTACCACTGCCGGAACGCCGCCATATCTGGCTGGAAAGTCCTGAACAGGGCTGGCGTATCCGCACCACTGAACTGATCGAAGCCGGTAAAGCGATTCATATTCAGGCGCAATGACTCTGAGTCCACAAGATAATCTCTGCTTTCACTGTGGTGAACCTGGTGCAGACGGCGAACGCTGGTCAGTCGTTATTGATGGCCAGCCCCGGGCTATGTGCTGTCCGGGCTGTAAAGCCATTGCCGAAACCATCGTCGCCAGTGGCCTGAAAGACTATTACAAACACCGTACCGAATTGCCGGAACTGACACCGGCAGAATTCGAAGACAGTGACCTCACCGCCCGCGAATCCCTGACTCTGTACGACAGCGACGCCCTGCAACGCAGATTTGTGGCGCGCAATCAGGGTGAAAACGCTGATCTGGCAGAAGCCACCTTCATTATTGACGGCATCAGTTGTGCCGCCTGTGCCTGGCTGATCGAACACCGGGTGAATCAGCTGCCCGGCGTTGAGCAGGCAGTATTGAACCTGTCCAACCACCGTCTGGTGGTGCGCTGGCAGTACGACCGTATTGCCGTCTCCAGCATTGCCGAAGCCATTTACCGGCTGGGCTATAAAGCCTCTCCTTTTTCTGCCACCGAGCAGGAAGAACAGCGCTCACGCGAAGGTAAGCAGGCGATCCGTCGTTTGGCCGTCGCCGGCATCGGCATGATGCAGGTGATGATGATCGCTGTACCACTTTATGTCGGGATGGCGGATCAATACGAATTCTTTATGCGCATGGCGTCGCTGGTACTGACGTTGCCAGTCGTGCTGTATGGCGCTTTCCCGTTTTTTCAGGCGGCGCTCCGCGATCTGCGCACCCGCCATCTGACCATGGACGTGCCGGTATCGCTGGCGATTTTCCTCGCCTTCTGCGCCAGCATCTGGAGCACCATGAATCATGGCAAAGAGGTGTACTTCGACTCGGTCTGCATGTTCACCTTTTTCCTGCTGCTCGGCCGCTTTCTGGAAATGCGCGCCCGCCACCGCATGGGTAAAGCCGGCAACAATCTGATGACTCTGCTGCCCAACGTGGCGCTGAAAGTAGCTGAAGACGGCAGTGAAGAGGTAATCGCCAGCGAAGACATCCGTGTTGGCGATATTCTGCGCCTGAAACCCGGCCACGCCATTCCCGCCGATGGTGTGGTGCTGGAAGGCCGCAGCTCCGTTGATGAAGCCGCCCTCACCGGCGAATACCTGCCGATCCGTAAGGAAAATGGCAGCCAGCTGATTGGCGGTACGTTCAATGTGGAAAGCCCACTGCTGATGAAAGTGACTGCCACCGGGGCCGAAGCCCAGCTGTCGACCATTATGCGTCTGATGGACCGTGCGCAGCAGGAAAAGCCACGCATTGCTTTAATCGCTGACACGGTCGCCAGCCGCTTTGTACTGGCGGTGCTGATCGTATCGGTTTCTGTATTCAGCTACTGGTGGCTGGCCGGCAATGCCGATGCCTTCTTTATTGCGCTCAGTGTGCTGGTTGTTACCTGCCCCTGCGCGCTGTCGCTGGCAACGCCAACCGCACTCACCGCCGCCACCGCCACGTTGCGCGAACGCGGCCTGCTGATCAGTAAGGGCCACGTGCTGGAAGTACTGAACAAGGTGAACCGCGTGGTGTTCGATAAAACCGGTACCCTGACCCAGGGACGCCTGACACTGGAAGACGTTATTCCTCTGGCGGACATCGGCAAAGAGCAGCTGGAATCCCTCGCTGCAGGGCTTGAGCGTCATTCTACTCACCCCATCGCCCGTGCCTTCCGTCGTGCTGATTGCGCCGATGTGAGTCAGGTCGAACAAATTCCCGGCAAAGGCATCATTGGTTTATGGCAATCACAATCGCTGCGCCTCGGTCACGCTGACTTTGCCTGGCCAGAGAATACACCGGCAGAACCAGATCGCCGTGCCAGCGGGCAGTGGCTGCTGCTGGCTAATGATGAACAGCCTTTGGGCTGGTTCCGCCTTGATGACAGCGTACGGCGTCAAGCCGACCGGCTGATTGATGGCCTTATGGACCGCGGTATTCAGGTTTCGTTACTAACCGGCGACCCGGGTGAAGCAGGTCCGCGCCTGGCGCAACAACTGGGCATTGATGATGTCCGTCGTGGTGTTTCGCCGGAAGAGAAACTTGCAGCGGTACGCCAATGGCAGCAGCAAGGGGAAATCGTGATGATGGTCGGCGACGGCATTAACGACGTTCCTGTGCTGGCCGGAGCTGATATCGCCCTGGCAGTGAACGAAGCCTCAGATCTGGCCAAAACCAACGCTGACGCCATGCTCACCAATGGCCGGCTGGAAACCCTGCTGGCTGCCATCGATGGTGCCGCTAAAACCCGCCGCATAATCATGCAGAACATCGGCTGGGCTTTACTGTACAATCTGATCGCTCTGCCGGTTGCTGCCGCAGGCTATATTCCGCCCTGGGCAGCTGCCATTGGCATGTCACTCAGTTCACTGCTGGTAGTGACCAATGCTCTGCGGCTCACCCGCCTGCCGGGTGCACGCGATGATTCTCAGGTATAGGTCTTTTCGTTTATGGATATTATTTACGCGCTGGTTCCGCTTTCTATTCTGCTGATTGGTATCGCCGTTGCGGTATTTTTCTGGGCAGTGAAAAGCGGTCAGTTCGATGATATGGACTCTCCGGCACACCGCATTCTGTTCGATGACGATGATCTCCCTACCCGCCAGGACAGCGAGCTGAAAAAAGCGGATTCAGAATCCACTGACAAACTGCCTGACTGAGTTATGACTGAACCTCTCTCTCTGCTGACTGCCTTTCTGCTCGGTGTTTTCGGTTCCAGCCATTGCGTGGTTATGTGTGGTGGTATTTCCGCCGCCATTGGCGCCCGCGCCGGCGAGCACCGCATCCGCGCATCTCTGCTATTTAATAGCGGCCGGATATTCAGTTATGCCATTGCCGGCCTGATCGTTTCTTTCGCCGGTTTATGGCTGGCGCAGCAGAATCATATTCTCATGCTGGTTCTGCGCTCTGTCGCAGCCATTATGCTGATTCTGATGGGTCTCTATGTGGCCCGCTGGTCGATGCTGCTCACCCGTTTTGAACAGGTGGGTAACCTGTTATGGAAACGTCTGCAGCCGCTGACTGTGCGCTTTATGCAATCGGAAAAAAGCAGCGATCAGCTGTTACTGGGGATGCTCTGGGGCTGGCTTCCGTGCGGTCTCGTCTATAGCACACTGAGCTGGGTAGCCGCCAATGGTGACCCTTTGATGGGGCCATTATCCATGCTGGCATTTGGCGCCGGTACCCTGCCTGCACTGTTCGCTACAACACTGGCCGGCAGCATGATCAGTGGTCTTTCAGCTAACACCCATGTGCGCCGTTTTGCTGGCCTTATGCTGATCGTTTACGGCCTGTGGACCGGCTGGAGCGTGTGGTTTCAGCACTGACAGAGCCCTTGACAGATTTGTCTATGAGGCAGAATATGAGCCCCACTTTTAGTCTTTGTAATCCTTATTGACAGTAAGGTCATTAACGGGAACTTGCTATGAAACCGACGACAGCCGCTCATGCACCACTACGGGGCACCCAGCCACACTGCCAGACCTGCTCACTGAATGCACTTTGCCTGCCTCTGTCTCTGAATGATTCCGATATGGAGCGTCTGGACGACATCATCCGTCGTGGACGCCCTATTCAGAAAGGTCAGTTGTTGTTCCAGCAGGGTGAAGACTTCCAATCCGTATTTGCTGTACGCACCGGCGCGCTGAAAACCTACACGCTGGCCAGCAATGGCGAAGAGCAGATCACAGGGTTTCACCTGGCGTCTGAACTGGTTGGTCTGGCCGGCTATGACAATGGCAACTACCCGCTGACCGCTAAAGCACTGGAAACCACCACGGTGTGTGAAATTCCGCTGACTCAGCTGGAAAGCCTGGCTGACGATCTGCCGGATCTGCGCAAACAGCTGATGCGTACCATGGGTACTGAAATCCGTCATGACCAGAACATGATGCTGCTGCTGAGTAAGAAAAATGCGGAAGAGCGCGTAGCATCCTTCCTGCTGGATATTTCTCTGCGCTATCAGCGCCGTGGTTTCTCTGCGACTCAGTTCCGTCTGCCGATGTCCCGCGTTGATATCAGTAATTATCTCGGCCTGGCGGTGGAAACGATCAGTCGTGTGTTTACCCGCTTCCAGAAGAACGGCCTGATTGAAACTCAGGGTAAAGAAGTCATTCTGCAGGATCCCGATACTCTGTATGAACTGGCAGGCCTGAACGAAACTCAGGAATGTGAATTTAAAGAAGACGAATAATTCGCTTCTTCTCCATAAGAACCGGTCTCTGACCGGTTTTTTTATGTCTGTAAACTGGTATGGGAAATGCAACTTCCCGAAGACAGAGCAAAAAATGACGCCAGTGCCCTGATCCATTGGTAGAAAAGCGACACAAGGCGGTTTTTCTGTTCTAAGCTGTCAGTAATATGACCTGTTGGCCCTTTTGGCCCAGGGGAGGAAATGATGGGAATATGTGCAAAAGAGCTGCTGCGCTGGGTTATTGAACCAACGCTGCAACGTATCGGTGTTTCGACACCCGGAGCAGCTCAGTTGCTGTTGGCCACCGCCGCTCAGGAATCAAAGCTGGGCGCTCACCTGCGCACTGACGGCCAGCGTGGACTGGGAATTTATCAGATTCAGGCGCTGACGCATCGCCACGTTTGGGATGATTATCTGGTACACAGTCCGGAACTGGCCAGTACGGTACGGGGATTGGCAAGCCAGCATGACTTTCTCAATCAGCCCCATGCAGAACTGACCACCAATCTGTCCTACGCCACTGCCATCGCCTGGTTTATTTACGCCCGCAACAAAGATTTCAAATTACCAAGCAATGCAACAGCAGAGGATTTTGCCCTGTGCTGGAAGCGTTTTTACCACCCGAAAAGCGATGTTTCGACCAAAGAGTTCTGTGAACGCTATCGCGAGCTTGCAGCCGATTGCGAAGAAGCCGCCTGAAAAATTGAAATACCCGAAAACCATATAAATAAAAACGGGCGGATGCACTGAAAGTGCCCGCCCGTTTTTCTGTCCGCTCTGACAGCCGCTGACCATTCACCGACTGTCAGCAGCCGCCCGGCAAAGGGATCAGCTTTTACCCATGGTCTTCATTTTTTCGACCACTTCCACATCAGAATCCATACGCTGCAGCGCTTCCATAACCGAGCTGATACTGGTGTGGTTTTCACGGATCTGCTGACCGGCGGAAATCGACGACGTTAACAGATTCTCCAGTTCCGAACTGAGAGTCCCGCTGCTTTCCAGAATCGCATTGAGGAAGTTTTCAGTTTCAGTAATGGCAAACTGAATGGCCGCGGTAGAGTCGGTAACACCGGTAATGGTTTTCTCGGTTTTATTGAGACTATCCTGGGTGGTATGCGACAGTTGACGCACTTCATCTGCCACCACAGCAAAACCACGACCCGCATCCCCTGCCCGCGCAGCTTCAATGGCAGCGTTAAGTGCCAACAGGTTGGTCTGCTCGGCAATCCCTGAGATCACACTGAGAATTTTCAGCACTTCCTCAGAGCTGTCTTTCAGCTTGTTGACCGTATCGTGCAACTGATGACGGTCTTTGGTCTGGTTTTCAATATCCGCAGAGAAGGTTCCAAACCGTGACTGAATATCTTTCAACACCGTACCGGTCTGATTTGCATAACCGGATACCTGATCGAAATTCATAATGATGTTTTGCAACATATTCCGGTATTCACCGAAGTAATCCATCAGGGTGTTCTGCAACTTCAGAATCAGTTCACTGCGCTTAATTTTAAGGCGCAGAAAGTATTCGCGGAAACCGGCATAGCGTATCGGGAAATTATCAGCATAAGCATCTGAGAAGGACGACATATCCGCTACACGGAAAAACGACACCGCGGTCAGCGTCTGATTCATGTGCAAACCAAGCAGTTCACCAAATGTTGAGAAGCCCGCTGTTGGCACATCTTTCAGACTGTCCAGTCCGTTCAGATTTTCAGCATTATTCAGGCGACGCAGAATGCAGTCGTTGGCGAGCAGCGCCAGCGGCTTAGCCGGTTTGCCTTTCATCATTTTCTGGTAGGCTTCAACCGTCGAATCAACGAAACCGGATGGCTCAGCGAGAATAAGCTCATCACCGAAATCCAGGTCGCAGAAGAAATTAATGCTCTTTTCGTCTACATTAATGGCCGCGATCGAACGGATAAACAATTCGCCATCAACATCCACAGCAAATGATTTCTTACCCAGTTTTTCCTGCAATTTATCCGCTGTACAATGCAGCTCGTCGCACAAGGCTTCAACGATCGGCACAATGCGGAAGTCCGCTTTGCGGATTACCGAACGCACTGTGCGGGTGTTCACATCGGCATCGGCGACGATGAAGGACGTATTGGTTCGCTTAAAGTTATGCGATTTCATGATGCCGTAACGGATATCCGGCTGCAGCTTAAGAAAAACCACAACGGCTTTATTTTCCACCACACCCTGGCCACCATCCACCAACGCCTGTTTAAAATCCAGCTTGCCGCCGGCGGAACCACCGATGAAATAACAGGGAAACTGACCACTGGCGTAGAGCGCCTGCATAAAAAAGTTTTCGCTGGCCGACAGACCATCAAAGAACGTCAGCGCCAGCGTATCCTGGTAGTTCACCGGGAAAGGTACCGAGACCTGCTTGATCTCTGCCGTGATTTTTTCAATACGCTGCGCACTGGTAAGTTTCAGATTACCTGAGCGGATATCTTCGCTGTGCAGGGGAACGGTTGCCACCGTCGCTTGAGCGATAATGTCAGTACTGAAGCTCTGAATAACAATATTGTCCCAGTCGCCGTCTGCTGCGTGATAGAGAGAAGCATTACAGGAGCTCAGTTCGCCGGCGGTCATTACACCAATCACATTATCGGCGAATGGCATTGCACCGCGGATTTTGCTCATTACCGAGCTGAAATTCAGCGACGGCGAAACAAAAGCCACAACGAGTGGTGCCCTCTTGTTGCCAAAATCCAGAACTTTCAGAGTCTCTGTGGAAATCTGATCACTTTTGACGCTGCAGACTTTGACCGGGGTACTTGCCTCTGCGGTCTCTTTCTTCGCCTTTGATGAAAACCATGCCATATCGCTACCTGGCGTTGATTGAATTACCACAAGCTTAGTACATGAATCCGGCTGACAAATTGCTTATTAGTATCAGGCTTTAGTGGGGTGTCAGGTTAGTCGTAATTGGCATTAACCCCAGCCCAGTCTGCGACGCTACTGACGTTCTGGCTTTTCTTGGGTAGAATGCGCGGCTTGTTTCACTGCCGCCCACTGGCTGGCAAATCCGGACGAGTTATGACTGAAGATCCTGGCGCACGTAAAGAGCGCACCGAATTCAACAAACTGCAGAAACGCCTGCGCCGTAACGTGGGTAAAGCTATCGAAGATTATCGCATGATAGAAGAAGGCGATAAGGTAATGGTGTGTCTTTCCGGCGGAAAGGACTCCTACACCATGCTCGATATTCTGATGAGTCTGCAGAAAAGCGCACCGGTCAACTTTGAGCTGGTCGCAGTGAACATGGATCAGAAGCAACCCGGCTTTCCGGAACATATCCTGCCGGAGTATCTGAGTAAACTGGGCATTGAATACCACATTGTTGAAAAAGATACATACAGTGTAGTGAAAGAGATCGTTCCGGAAGGCAAAACCACCTGTGGCCTGTGCTCACGCCTGCGCCGTGGCACTCTGTATGGCTTTGCCGAAAGTATCGGCGCCAACAAGATTGCGCTTGGCCACCACCGTGACGACATCATCGAAACCCTGTTTCTGAACATGTTCCATGGCGGCAAGCTGAAAGCCATGCCACCTAAGCTGCTGAGCGATGACCAGAAGCATGTACTGATCCGCCCGCTGGCCTATTGCAAAGAGAAAGACATCGAGAAATTTGCAGCGGCACGGGAATTTCCGATCATCCCCTGTAACCTGTGTGGTTCGCAGGACAATCTGCAACGTCAGAATATCAAGATGATGCTGGCGCAGTGGGAGAAAGAACAGCCAGGACGCAGTGAGAATATCTTCGCCGCGGTGTGCAATGTGGCACCGTCACAACTCGGTGACCGCGAACTGTTCGACTTTGAAACCCTGCAGGATAAACAGGAAAAATCCCATCTGTTTACCCGTCTGGATGTTGTTCAGCTCGATTAACCATCGGGCTGAGCCTACTAAAACCCACTAAAGCCCGCTACAGACACTGCACTATTCACTACAACCCACCTTCCAGCAGGTGGGTGACCCCGAGCTTATAATCCCCCGGACCTTTCAGCACAAAATCGAAGCGATAACGGCGCTCACTGGTGACGTCTTCGCCGATGGCTGACAGCATACAGGCATCCTGCCCAAGCGTTGCCTGCGGCATATCGAATTTTACTTCGTAATCGCTCATCAGTTCTTTGACTGCAACCGTGGAGGTGGCCTGGGTCGGTGACCCTGCGATACCACGGCGGATCCATTGCAGATACAGATGATGTCCCGCCAGGGCGTCGGTACGGATAAGACGGATATAGCCCTGCCCGGCATTTGAACGCCATGGGCAGACCCGGCTGACGGCATTGATTGCCACCGGCAGTTTGTAGATGTCCTTTGCCAGCTTATCGTCTTCCGCCGGGGCACTGACAGATGTCTGCGCCATAAGAGCGGGCGATACCAGCGCCATCAGGGTGAAAGCCACGAGAGAGCAGCGCTTTACCATTCTTACCTCCTGTACGCCGCGCGACCAGTAGCACGGCGTTTATCAGAAAGCCTAGCAGATGCCCGCTCTCCTGCCTGACAGGATGACGTTCAGTCGCGTTCTTCAAATACAGCGGTGGATGTCCCGCCGGTATCCCATGCCGGCTGCTGATAATGAACAGCGACAATAAAATAGGTTTCTTCCCCTTTCGGCAGACGCACACTGACTTCGTCATCCAGCGCCTTGCCCATCAGCCCGCGGGCCAGCGGCGCATCCACACTGATGTAGCCGCGCTTCAGATCAATCTCGTCTTCGCCAACAATGCGATAGCGGTGTATGGCTTCAGCTTCATCTTCCAGCTCAATCCAGGCACCGAAATACACTTTGCTGAGATCTGCCGGCAAGCGGTCAACCACAGTTACGATTTCCAGCCGCTTCTTCAGAAAACGCAGACGCCCGTCGATCTGGCGCAGACGCTTCTTACCATAAATGTATTCGGCATTTTCCGAACGGTCCCCCTGCTTGGCTGCGTCAGATACTTCCTGAGTCACCCGCGGACGTTCTTTACGCCAGAGAAATTCGTACTCGTCTTTTAATGCCTGCTCGCCCTGGGGCGTTATCAGATGTGCCCGCTTCGGCAACGGCTTTTTTTCTGTGTCTGCCATACTTTTCTTTGCTGTTCCTTATGTGGCCCGTCATCTGATCGCAACACTTTGCTGTCAGCTTAACTGAACGTCAGGGATTCTGACTCACCTGGACCTGAAAACATCATGATCCACCGTCATCTGGCCCGCTATCTGTCGATTATTGCCGGCAGCTTTCTGGTACTGCTCGGGCTTATTATCACGCCAATGCCAATTCCTCTCGGCATTATCCTGATCGTTCAGGGTCTGTCTATGCTGGTCAGCAGTCTGCCGTTTATGCGTCATTGGCTGCGCGACCTGCGCCGTCGCTATCACACGGTTTCCGCGCGTCTGAACCGTGCCAAACGCTATCTGCCGGCCTTTGCCCGACGTCTGATTGAAGACACCGACCCGGGTGATAACAATCACTGAAACACGCCAGCAGCATTCCGCACCACAGAGGATTGGTTTTCTCGCCATTAAGGCCTAGCATAGCCCTATGTCTGATTCTGATCTGTCCGCTGACAGCCTCCACCAAGCCCTTGATTTCAGTGCTCTGATTGCCCTGCTGGAGCGTATTCTGTCCTCCGGCGAAGCGATCAGCGAGTATGAGCTGATGCGCTGGCTGCAGGCCCCTGAGCAGGCGATTTTCCGCACTGATGCGTTGCAGGACCCGGTGCTGATGTTCCGCAGCCATTTTATCCTCATGCACTGTCTTTACCGCCTGCGTGAGCAATGGCAGCAGAGCAATAGCGCTGATCTGGAAATCTCTGCGCTGTCGATCCGCCGTATCGCCTTTCACCCGGATCACTCCGCCACCGGTGTGGCACAACACGATGCTTTGGCGGCTTATTACCTTGATCTGCAGAATCTGCACACAGAGCAGGATGACATAGAACAGATGCTCAACAGCTTCTGGCAGAAGATGCTGATTCCGGAGAATCAGCAGGACGATCTCGATTTACTGGAACTCTCAGAACCGGTTACCAACCAACAGATAAGACAACAATATCGCCGTCTGGCCATGCAGCACCATCCGGACCGGGGTGGCGATGAAAGCCATTTCTGCCGCATACAGGCGGCTTTTCAACGATTGAAAACACGATACTCATGATAAAAAAACTGATCCCTCTGCTTTTTCTTCTGTCCACCAGCCCGGCCTGGGCCCAGCTGGTGATTCTGCAATATCACCATGTGGACGACAGTACACCAGCCGCCACCAGCATCAGTCCGGCAAAATTTGCCGAACATCTGCAGCTGCTTGAAGACGAAGGCATGCAGGTTGTTGACCTCGCCGATGCCATGACCAGAATTCAGGCCGGAGACGCTCTGCCGGAAAAGGCTGTGGCCATCACCTTCGACGATGCTTACCGTTCGGTGTACACCCAGGCCTGGCCGTTACTTAAAGCGCGCAAATGGCCCTTTACCGTATTCGTCAATCCGGCTTTTGTGGATCAGAAATACTCCAGCATCATGACTTGGGATGAGCTGAAAGAACTGCAGGACGCCGGTAACGTCGTTGCCAATCACTCCATGCATCACAACTACCTGATCGAACGCCCAAACGGCGTGAGCGTTGATGAATGGATGACGATGGAAGTCGGTGAAGCAGAACGGCGCTTAGAGGATGAGCTGGGCACCAGCCACCGTATGCTGGCCTACCCTTATGGCGAATTTAATCTGGAAATGATCGATTGGCTGAAAGCTCATAACTATCTGGCGTTTGGCCAGCACTCCGGACCAGTAGCGAAAATCTCCCATATGCAGGCCATTCCGCGCTTCCCGGCAGCCGGCGTGTACGCCAACCCGGAGACGCTGCGCACCAAGCTGTATACCATGCCGTTCGCGATCGGCCCCGAACAGTTGCAGCAGCCGGTGCTGGCAGATGCCAATATGCCGGCATTAACACTGGCTATTCCCCTGCAGGATTTTTACCCATCACAGGTGCAATGTTTTGCCAGCAGCGAAGGGGCCATTGCCACCGAAAAGACGCAGGAAAAAACAGAAAACGGCGAACTGCTGAAAGTCAGCACCCAGGCGGCCAGGCCTATGCCTGGTGGGCGCAGCCGCTATAACTGTACCGCGCCAAGCAAAGCGCATAAAGGCTGGTACTACTG
Source organism: Thalassolituus sp. UBA6592 (assembly GCF_002433655.1). Classification (NCBI taxonomy): domain Bacteria; kingdom Pseudomonadati; phylum Pseudomonadota; class Gammaproteobacteria; order Oceanospirillales; family Oceanospirillaceae; genus Thalassolituus; species Thalassolituus sp. UBA6592. Next base: position 30,534 of record NZ_DJIO01000038.1, read on the forward strand.
GTATTCACAGCTTTGGATTAATCAGAGTGTGAAGAAGCGCTGAAGCTTAACCGGATACCGGAGCACAGTGAGAAACAGGCAGGCAACTCAGTAGCGGATCAGTCGGGAAAAAGCTTTCAGCTCATTTTCCCGCTGCCGCCAGTCCGGCAGACAGGCCGTCATCAGACGCTTAAATCCGGGGCCATGATCAAAGTGCTTCAGGTGACACAGTTCATGCACCACCACCAGCTCCATCAGGGCTTCCGGCATCTGCATCAGTGCCAGATTAAGATTGATATAACCCTTCTGTGACAGGCTGCCCCAGCGACTGCGCATTTTCTTCACCCGCAACGTCGGGCGCTGTTCAGCAAAATCAGCAAATGCTGGCCACCAGCGCTCGATCATCAGCCGGTATTCGGTTTTGGCCTCAGCTCTGAGCCATTGATCCAGAGCGCTTTCGCGTTCCGCCTGAGACCAGTCAGCCGGCACCCAAACGGCATGGTCTGTCACCAGAAACTCATCCAGCGCGCTGATTTCCCAAGGCAGTTCCCGGCCACGAACGTACACGCCGCTTTGCTGCTGACGGTTATGCTGGTGAAATTCGTGGCGCTGACGCAGCAACCAGTCTTCGTGTTTGCGCACGAAAGTCAGCACCTCCTGCTTTGAGCATCCCAGTGGAATGCGCAGATCCACATCGCCCTCTTTGGTTAAGGCCAGGCGCATGCTCTTGCGGCGCTGAGCTGAGACGATGATGCGGATCTCATCATTACCGAGGGGCAGAACAAATTCCTGCTTGCGGGAAGCGCGTGTGGTCACTAGGATTGGCACCAGTTTCAGGAGTGAAGTATGACAGACCTCAATAGTATCCCATCCCTCAGTGAAGACGAACTGGAAACCCTTGGCGTAATGCTCGAAGACGAAGCCGAGCGCCAGGACAGTTTCGACTTCTTTGCCGTTCACGGCCTGATGACCGCGCTGATTTCAGGCCCGGTCGATTTTGAACTGCAACAGGTACTGGAGGCTGCTTTTGATGAAAAGACCGGCTTTACCAGCGCAGAATACGAACAGCTGAAGTCTCTGCTGATCAAACTCAGTAAAGAAATTCAGGCATGGCTGGATTCCGGCCAGGATTTCCCGGTACCCGCCGATCTGACATTAATGGATGAAGAAGGCGAACCGCCGCTGGAAAGCTGGGCCATGGGTTACATGACCACAGTCCTGTTACAGGAAGAGGAATGGTACAAGCGCAACGAAGATGACGTTGCCCAACACCTGTTCCCGATCATGTATGCCTCAGGCCTGTTTATGGATGAGCCGGAAATGGCGGATATCGACGAAGATGTCGAACTGTCAGACCAGATGTGCGGCAATATCCCTGCTGCCGTGATTGGCCTCTACCTGATGCTGCACGCGGAAAAGTAACGCACACACATCAGCAGACATAAAAAAACCCGGCAATGCCGCAATGCTGTTCACTTAAGCGGAGCAGCATTGCGATTCACCGGAT
>NZ_DJIO01000014.1:0-331 GCF_002433655.1 Thalassolituus sp. UBA6592
AGGGGCCTTCCGAAACGTCGGACCATTGAAGCCAGACTGGCAGAGCTGCCAGCACGGGAGCGGGAAATTGCCGAACTGCTGCTGGAAGGCAAAAGTAACAGCGCCATCGCAGAAGTGCTGGGGATCAGTGCTAAAACCGTGGCAAATCGTGCAACAGTCATCCGGCAGAAGTTTGGCGTCAGCAGTACCGCTGAGCTGGTAAGAAAAATGCTGGGGCAGTGACAGGAGGATGGGTATAAGCAATGCGACAGCTTCTGCTGGCGTAGTCCACACTGCTGGTTTAACGCTCTGATTCAACCTGTCTTTGAATTTTTTTAACTGAATCTGCATC
>NZ_DJIO01000014.1:722-19456 GCF_002433655.1 Thalassolituus sp. UBA6592
ATTCCTCATAATTTTATTATTTAAAATCATTATTCTTCATTATTTCTTTCCTATATAACGTTTCCTGTCAACGAATTAAGGAACGGATCATCATGACCAGCGCATTTAAATACAGTGTCAGGGAGATAGATTTTGATGAAAACTATCAGCCGGCAGACAATACACGGATTACCACTAATTTCGCCAATTTAGCCCGTGGCAAGCGCCGTAGAGAGAATCTGCGCGATACTCTGGTCATGATTAATAACCGCTTTAATGCCATGGCATATTGGGACAATCCCAATGGCGATCGCTATTCAGTAGAGCTCAGTATTGTCTCTGTGGATCTGGATGTTGAAGGTGACGGTAAGAATTTTCCTGCCATTGAAATCCTGAAAACCACGATAGTCGATCATCTGAAAAATGAACGGATCAATGGCGTGGTGGGGAATAATTTCTCTTCTTATGTACGCGATTATGACTTCAGCATTCTGCTGTCAGAACACAATAAAACACGCGACAGTTTCAGCGTGCCGGATGACTTTGGCGATCTGCATGGCCAGCTGTTTCAGTCGTTTGTCGCGTCTGATACTTACCGGGAAAACTTCCATAAAAAGCCGGTAATCTGCTTGAGTGTTTCCGATAATAAGACCTACTACCGCAGTGAAAATAATCACCCGGTGCTTGGTTTTGAATATCGCCCGAATGAGTCGTCACTGACAGAAAGTTACTTCAGAAAAATGGGGCTGCAGGTGCGCTACTTTATGCCAGCCAATACCACGGCACCGCTGGCATTCTATTTCTTTGGTGATCTGCTGAACGATTACAGCGATCTTGAGCTGATCAGTACCATCAGCACCATGGAAAGCTTTCAGAAAATTTATCGTCCCGAAATTTACAATGCCAATGCCGTGGCAGGAGAGTGTTTCCGCCCGAGTCTAAAGCACCCGGATTATTCACTGACGCGGATTGACTACGACCGCGAGGAGCGCAGTCAGCTGGCTGTGAATCAGGGATTGTTTGCTGAAGAGTGTTTTATTCAGCCCTATCAGTCCATTCTCAATGACTGGTCAGCGAGCTTTCCTCGTTAAGCCTGCCTGTTCATTAATAACGAGATTTAATAAGTATCAGCATGAAAAAAATATTACCAACGTCTACGGCAGGCAGCTTACCTAAACCTGTTTGGCTGGCAGAGCCGGAAAAACTCTGGTCGCCCTGGAAACTGACAGGGCAGGATCTCACTGAAGCTAAGCAGGACGCGTTGCGTGTTGCCTTGCAGGAACAGCAGAACGCCGGCATTGATATTGTCAGTGATGGTGAACAGACGCGCCAGCATTTTGTAACGACATTTATTGAAAACCTCAATGGCGTGGATTTTGAAAACCGCAGAACGGTTAAAATCCGCGACCGTTACGAGGCCAGTGTGCCAGTTGTGGTTTCAGCTGTATCACGGCAAAAGCCTGTCTTTGTTGCGGACGCAGGTTTTCTCCGGGTTCAGACGGATCAGCCAATTAAATGGGCGCTGCCTGGTCCTATGACCATGGTGGATACGCTATTTGATGCCCACTACAACAGCCGTGAACAACTCGCCTTTGAATTTGCCGACATTCTCAATCAGGAAGCGCGGGAGCTGCAGGATGCCGGAGTCGATATTATTCAGTTTGATGAACCCGCCTTTAATGTGTTTTTCGATGAGGTGAATGACTGGGGAATTGCCGCACTGGAGCGCGCAGTTGAAGGCCTGAACTGTGAAACTGCAGTACACATCTGTTATGGCTACGGCATTAAGGCCAATACCGACTGGAAGAAAACACTGGGCTCTGAATGGCGTCAATACGAAGAAATTTTTCCAAAGCTGCAGGCATCAATGCTGGATATTATCTCGCTCGAGTGCCACAACTCGCGCGTACCGCTGGAACTGCTGGAACTGATCCGTGGTAAAAAAGTGATGGTGGGTGCTATCGACGTTGCGACCGACCGGATTGAAACCGCGGAAGATGTGGTAGACACTCTGCGCAAAGCATTGCAGTTTGTGGATGCTGACAAACTGTATCCCTGTACGAATTGCGGGATGGCTCCCTTGCCACGTGATGTAGCAAGGGGAAAGCTTAATGCTCTGGCGGAAGGGGCTGCCTTAGTGCGCGCAGAATTGCTCTGAGCGCATCGCACTGCAGCAGCCGTTAGCTCAGATTAATTCCGCTCACGGCTGAGATTAATGACGATCCTGGCGCAGATAAATCATCCCCAGTGCGGCAGGTTGTGCATCGTGGCGGCCAAAGCGGGCGATAATAATCAGCACAGCAATGGTCAGCAGGTAGGGAATCATGCCCATCAGATAGATTGGCATATCAACACCGCTGGCCTGCATTCTGGGTAACAGCGCTTCCAGTGCACCAAATAGAAAAGCGCCGGCCAGAGCACGCAATGGTTGCCAGCGGGCAAAGGCAACCAATGCCATGGCTATCCAGCCGCGTCCGGCGATCATATTATCCACCCAGACGTTACTGCCGGATAAGCACAGATAAGCGCCAGCCAAACCACACAATGAGCCTGCCAGTGTGGCGGCAATTAATTTGTACCAGTCGACCGCGACCCCTGCGACGTCAGCACTGGCCGGATCTTCACCCACAGCACGCAGGCGCAGTCCAACCCGGGTATGTCGCATCACATACCAGAGGGCAATAACCAGAATAAGGGTAAGATAAAACAGACTATCCTGGTCGAATAACAGAGGGCCAATAAAAGGCAGATCACTGCCGGGCAGTGACAGTGTGTCTGTACCGGTAAACGGTTTATGGCTGAATGAGCGGCCAATAACGCCGGCAATTCCGAGACTGATCGCCAGTGTCGCCATACCGGACAGTATCTGCTCCGTTTTAAACACAACAACAGCAACAATTGCCGGTCTGAATGGTTTTCAAGAAAAACTCCTGTGCGGATGCGCTGCATCGGTAGTGCGAAAAATGATCTGTTTCAATATTCTTTGACGGACTTTGTCGGGGACGTCATCGAATTGTCTGAAGCATAAACTCCAGAGTGTCCGGTTCGGGCGGACCAGGATGACTCAGCAAAGCCTGTACCATGAGTGAGGGTTTTCACGATAAAAGAGATTTCAGGAGTGTGTGAACAACCTCTGTCTTTATGCGTTGTGCAAAATGCCCAATTTATTTTTATCTAAGCATTGATTTTTTACATTGTGTGCTTAACAGGTTCTGGTTTTGGTGCACGGCTGTGATTCGTCTGAATGTCTTTGTGCATCAGTAAGATGCATTTTTAAATCATTGGGAATATTAAGAAAAATATCAAAATAATATTGTCAGGAAATATTATGCATTATGCACTGAATTGCTTTGCATATTTCTCTGGCTCTTGTGCGGATTTTACCTGTTCTTGGTTGGGCATTTTTACTTTTTCGGAACGTAGGTTCCGAGATTTATAAGTGAATGTTCATGGGTGTTTTATTGATTAACATGCAGAAGACTCTGGGCTAAATAAAGTCAGGGTCTTCTGCATGTCGTTGCAGGCGGTGTCGGAGGTATTGGCAAAAACATTTTCTGAGCGCATGTGACGAAGGGGAATATGGATCTGTTCAGCATGCCTCTGGGCTGTTTCTCCAGATTTAGCCCGGTCAGGCTGGTTGGTTTTGGTACTGACGTTGGTCATCTATGACTGGTAAGCAAACGAAATGATCATCTTTAAGGTGGAAAATCCCTTTATTATCAGATATATAATTGACTAATTACTAAATAGTCAATTGCATCTGGATCGTATGAGTACATCCTTGAGTCCTGCGGAGGCTCCTATCTCACATCAGCTACAGCAGGCGTTTCAGGCTATTGAGCTGATTGCTCAGTGGGAGGGGCGTCTGAATACTAATCATCTGATGAAGTTGCTCGCAATTACGCGCCAAAGCGCAAGTCGTTTGATTAATGAATACAAAATGCGCTTTCCGCAAAACCTCGCCTACAACCCCAGTCTGAAGTGTTATGAGCCTGCCGAACAATTTATCCCGTCGCAGCCTTCTGTTGCGTTAGAGCGGTACGTCAGTCTTATTGAGGATCAGTTGTGTGCAATGTCCACAGACACTGCAGCAGAGGCCTCCTTACTTCGCATCGGTAGTGGTCATCATTCACCAGAACCAGACATTGTCAGACCCATCATTCAGGCCATCAGACAGGGACTAAGGCTGGATGTTGCGTATGCCAGCATCACAAGCCCCGACTTTGAAGAACGTATTATCTGTCCACATACCCTGGTCAATGATGGTAATCGCTGGCATGTCAGGGCCTGGTGTGAAAAAAATCAGGATTACCGCGACTTCGTTCTGACCCGTATCCGGGGGGTGTTCGATGCAGAGGGCGCATCACAGCATGGCCGGGAAGATGATCATGGCTGGAATACCTGGGTAACGTTTTCTATCGAACCTGACCCAAGACTGAACGAAGCCCGACGCAAAATTGTGGCATTGGATTACGGAATGAGTGCCGATACGTCGGGAAATGTGACGAGAGAATACCGGGTCAGGGCTGCTCTGCTGCTTTACTGGCTGCAGCAGCTGAGAGTGGATCGTTACCGCGAGAGGCCGGAAGCACAACAAATCATCCTGACGAGCCAAAGCCGCGCGGACCTTGAGCCTTGGCTGCACTGACGGACGGTCTGTATTATTTCTTTACATGTTTATTAATACAGCATTGCTCGCCAGGACGTCTCTGGGCTGAATAGCGGGGCAGGATGCAGACAGGATGTCGGTGCCGGGGTGCTGCGGCGAAGTTTGTCGTCCTGAGGGCACGGCAGGGAAGCACACGGATGATTAGCGGCCAGGGACGGCTTTTGTTAAATGTTGAACGATAGTCTGACACCTTGATCGGCAAGGTACTTATGGAGTTGTAATGAATACACAAGCGATTGATTGGATGTACCTTATTCCGGGAAGCTCATTGCTGAATGGGCATGCAGGGATGACTACCTACATCAGTCTGTCACTTTTTCTGGGAATGCTTGCCGTATTTTTCTGGTGTTGCTTGCGTCTTTGGCGGCAATACCGGGTCTTTATCCGGTTACGCTCTGCTATCTCTGAGCTGGTTGTGGGAGCTGATAGGGAGCAACTGGCTTCAGCTCGCAGTGACGTAGTCGCAAAAGCATCAGCCAGCCCGGTAAGCGGTGTCAATGAGCTGTGGCGGGAGTTCGATGAGAGCCTGGTGTATTCCGCTGATCTGACTCAGCTATACAACACGCTGGATGCAGATCACTTTTTTAACGCCAGGACTATGGCTGGCAGCCTGACATCCAACCGGCTGTTAGCGGCTACGCCGTCCTTTCTGACTGCCATTGGTGTACTGGGTACCTTCCTGGGTCTGACGCTGGGCTTATCAGGTCTTAATTTTGACAGTAAAGATCTGGATGAACTGAAGGCTGGCATCAATCAGATGATATCCGGTGCCGGGGTCGCCTTCGTATCGTCAGTCTGGGGTGTATTTTTAAGCCTTGTTCTTAACTGGGTAGAGAAACAAACAGAACGTGCGGTGCTGAAAAGGATAACGACACTTCAGCACGAGATTGATTACCTTTATCCGCGCCTTCCAGCTGAAAAAGTTCTGGTGGATATCAGCGACAACTCACGGGAAAGCAAAAATTCTCTCGCGGGTCTTGCCGAACAGATTGGCTCTGAATTGCAAAAAAGTGTTGAAGGCATGAGCCGATCCATGCAGGAAGCGATTGCAACAACCTTATCTGAGATACTTAATCCGGCACTGCAGGCGATGACTAACAACGCCAGCCAACAGTCGACTCAGGCACTGGAATCTTTAATCGAACAGTTTTCATCAGGGCTGCGGGCGGAAGGGCAAAAGCAAAAAGAGTCAATGGATGGAGCTGCCGACTCTGTTAATAAAGCGATGGAAGCGATTTCCGGAAAAATGGACACGCTGTTTACTGAAATTACAGATAAGCAGATGAAACAGGCAGAAGCAGAGGCAGAAAGAACAATTAAGTTAAATGCCCAGCTTGAAGAACAACGCAAACATGCAGAGTCACAGCAGCAGCAACTGACCGATCAATTCAGTCAGCAGATCCATTCCTTATCTGAACATCAGGCAAAAGTTGTCGAGGATATGTCTGCGGCATCCGTCCGACAGATGAGTGAGTTTACCGAGTTGGGCAAAGAGCAGGCCGCAGGAATGACTACAGCATTTAATGAAGCGGTCAGCAGTATGCAGGGGCAGGCAAAGCAGCAACTGGAGCAGCTGCAACAACAGGCTGCAGACACGGATGACCGCCTGAAGAACATGCTGGAAAGCATGGCTGGCGAACAGGGCCGTCTGCTGCAAACCTTGTCTGACGGTGTACAGGCCAGCCTGCAGCAGTCACAACAGCTTGCTGAACAGCATAAACAATTGCTGGACAAACTGACGCAGGCATCGGTTGCCGTTGAACAAAGCAGCTCTCACCTGAACACCAGTGCATCTCAGCTGGGTATACTGTCAGGTAATCTGAGTACCGCAGCAACAACGCTGGGCGAAAACAGTAAAGTGGTCAGCGATAATATCGCGGCGGCAGCCCGTCAGAATGAACTGGCCTTCAATGGCGTTAAAGAGCAGGTCAGCGCATTAGATGAGCTTGAAGACTCAATAATGGCTGCAGCAGAGCAGTTTGAAGATACTGCTAAGCTGGCAAATGACAGCTTCGGGCATATGCGTGAACATCAGAATGAGTATCTCAGGAGTGTGAAAGAAGAGTTCTCATCTCTTGGAACGGCATTGCGTCAGCAGGTTGTGCAAATTGAAGAACAGGCGTCAAAATGGTTAGCGGATTACTCTGGCGAGGTGTCTTCGCAGGTTGAAGCAAGGATGAATGAGTGGAACCAGCAGACGTTGAGTTTCACCAACCAGATGTTGAACACGGTAAATGCTATATCCGGCGTTGTCGATGATCTGACTGTAAGGACCTGATGATGAGAGTCTTTCGCCGTGCGCCGGCCAGTGTTGATGAAGAGAATCCTTATTGGATGTCATTTTCTGACATCATGGCAGGCTTGCTTATTCTGTTCGTGCTTGCCTGTGCCGTTCTGGTTCTTAACCTGACGCAGAAACAGCAGGACTTCGATAAAAGCATTCAGGAATTGAAAAAGGCCGATACCGTAAGGCGCACTATCCTGCATGAGATCGAGGAGCAACTGAAGCGCAAAGGAATTAATGTCATCGTTAATGAAAATGACTCCATCGTCAGTATATCCAGTGATCTGCTGGGGTTTGCTTCGCGTGATTATGCAATCCGTGAGCAATATCAGGAGACGGCACTGGGCATAGGGCAGGTGCTGGGCGATGTCATTCGTAAAGAAGGCCGTACTGAATATCTGGATACGATTTTTATTGAAGGGCATACGGATGCTCTGCCCACCAGTTTTTTCGGTAATAAAGGGAACTGGGGCCTGTCTGCTTACCGGGCGATATCCTTATGGCAGTTCTGGAATGACAATCTCGCTACGGATCAGCGGCTTGATATCCTCAAAAATCATGCGGGTCACTTTCTGTTCAGTGTCAGCGGCTACGGCAAAACCCGCCCTGTCACTGAAAATCAGCGCAGCGAAGAAGAACGAAAAGAAAACCGCCGTATCGATATTCGCTTTACCATTCGACATCCTGATCTGAAGGACTACCAACAGGTGAAAGAAAAATCCGGATTTGGAGCGGAGAGTAGCTGAGTATGCCGTTGAAACTTCCCAGATTCCGGTTGCCTGCAAATGAGTGGCCAGCGCAAAAAATCAGCGCCTGGCAGCCTTTGATACAGCGCGCAGAAACCTTGCAGAAGGGAGCGGGAAAAGGCGATAACTTTGAAGCCGTCGTTGAAGCGTTACGCTATGCCATTTCGTACAACGATGGTACCCGGATAAAGCAGATTATTTCATCCCGTACCGGGGCCCGGGCGATGACCTATCTTTGGCTCGAAGACAGCCGCGTCCGAAAATCCCTGAATCCCAGATCATTGGCGTTGCTGGTAGAGTGTCAGCAGCCAAGGCTGTCTCAGATACCGCTTATCAACCTGGTTGACCTGTACTTCCGCTATTTTGACCAGCTGGGTCATCAGTTAATCAATCGTGACGCGGATATGCAGGCTGTATTGGCCGATGTCATCACTGCCCAGCTTCGTTTGCTGCCTGAGCAGAAAGTGAATAATGGGCTTAGTGTGCTGCACAACCTGAAAAACAACGCTGATAATCTTATGATGAAAGAATCACCGGCCTATGTTGTGCGCCAGGCGAAGAAAAAACATCTGGAACTGGATGAATATTTTAAGCAGGTTGGTCTTTCCGGTTTCGATCAGGGGCGTTTCGGTGATATTTGCCGCGCGTTTTACTACCTTGATACGTTAAAAGAGATTCCGCTGGGTGAGTCCCACCCAGTATTTGCAGAACTTCAGAAACCAGAAGTTAATACTGCCATGTATGAAGGCACTCTGCGTATCGGTCACCGGGCAATTGAAATTCTGATTGATCGTTCCCCGGCTGATCCGGGCGATACCTGGCGCAATTTTATTCTTAATATTGCCGGTGATCCCCGTATCGCCAGCAATGCATCCAACTTCCGCCAATGGTGGCAGCCTATTGGTGAGGGGCGAATTGAAAAAGTCCGTGGCTGGCTGTCCCGCGAAGATCTCAAGCTCTTCCTTAAAGCAGTGGAACAATACGGTGAAGACAGCGATGATGAAAACCTTCAGCGAATGTTCCCGGCACGAAAGAAATTCCTTGAAGGGCTTTTCGATCAGGACCTTATAAAAAGTACCCGTTTGATGTTAGGCGCGAAAGCAAAGCAGGGGGTCCGGCGGGTTCTGCGCGGAGAAATGAAGTCGAGTTACATCGATCTGGGCGGAGGTATGAGTGACAAAGCCGTAATCTACCTCAATTGTGGCAAGTTTCACGTTATCCAGGGCTCACACAGTTTCAAAATATGGCTCTATCTGGATGTGCCGGGTCGTCAGATCGCCGACTATGGCGTTACCTATCTGGATCATAATGACCTCACGAAACGCATCCCTAATGAGTATCGCAAAGAGCATCCCGGATTGCCTTTAGCTGATATTACTCACCGTCCGGGAACCTGGTGTAATCAGGTTATTCAGTTTCTGGCAAACAATGATATCGAGCTGGATATAGAGCAATTAATGACGAAAACGGATTACAAGGTATACATGCAGAAATTTGGTATGCCCGTACGTCGTAAAAAGAGATAGCAAAAATGAGCTTAATTGGCACCCTTAAAGGGTTTCTGGGTATAACTGGCGAGTCGGTTGCCAATAGTGAAGGATTTTTATCGGCAGCGGATTCTGAAGGTATCAATTTTTATCTGTCACCAGAAGAATTCAAAGCACTGAATGCAGGCACCGGTGAACCGCGTGCTTTATTGCAGCTGGCACTGTTCAAAATGCTGGAAGAACAGGGTAGTGCTACACCTGTGGCGAACGGTTTCAGCGTACCTTCACCGGTTGTCGCGGCGTTAAAGGAAGATGAAGCCGCTGTTCTTATGCTTCCGGCGCCTTTTGAAGGCACATTTGAAACCCGTATTCACAATAAAACCACCGATAGCGCGTTCAGTGTCGAACTCTACCCGCGTTTAGCCGATCGTGTACCTCTTAAGGTTAAGGGGCCAATTCTGCACATCGGAGCAAGCCAATATCGTCTTACCTCTGCGCAACTGCTGGCGATTCAGGCTCTGAACCATCACCAGAACCTTAATGCCTCCGAACGGGGTGAAGCCGAAAACCTAAGACTGTTGGCTCGCTTGCAGCTGGCGAAGCGCAGCGGCATGAAAGTCGATTTAGCCCATTTTGAATCACTTGATATCCGCATTCCGGAAAAAATTGGCGTAACGGCTACCCGCCTGGCCGATGGTAGTCTGCAATTGTGCCCGGCCGTAGGGGCTGGAATCAGTCCGGACGATCTCGGCAGTCGCTGGCATCAGCTTGAAAAGGCGAGTGATGAAGGCGTGTTGCGGGTTAAAGATCAGATTGTTCTGCTGGAAGCGGAAAAACTGCAGGCCGTTAATGAAGTTCTGCGCCGTCAGCGTATTCCGGCCTCCCAGGTTGCAGATTTTATTAAAACGCCATCAGCCTTTATTGATGCCGCACTGGTCGATCTGGATCTTGGCTTTTCCTTACGTGTGGAAGGCATTGGCGAGCTTCAGCATATTGATTTCGGCAACCCGGATGCCAGCCGTCAGGATTGGTTTGCCTTGGGCGATAAGCCCATGCCCCCCGAAATTATGCGCCGTCTGGTTGAGACCCCGGAAGATCTGCAGACTTTGCAGGCAAAAATTGAACAGGCCCAACAGCAGGGGGCAACACAACTGCAGTTTGCCGGAGAGAACATCGACATATCCAATCCTGAGCAGGTTGCGGCGTTAATCACAGAATTGGATGAAAAATTCAGCGCTCCACAGGAATCTGGGGGCCAGACTGAAGATGACACTGCCGACGACGAAGAAGAAACTGTCACCAGCACAGTCATTCTGAAAGAGGCCAGTGAGCGTGTAGCAGGCCTTAAGCAGAAGTTAGCGGATGCGCCACATGTGCCGGTGGACTGGGAGAACTGTGCACGTCAGCCATTTGATCATCAGCGGGAAGGTGTCGATTGGATGGCGCGATTGATTACAGCCGCCAGTGCCGATAATCCGGACGATTTTTATCGTGTACAGGGCGGATTACTGGCCGATGATATGGGCCTGGGTAAAACCTATATGGCGCTGGTGGCGGCTCAGCATTATCTGCAGGGCAGAAAATCCGCCGGTAAATCAGAAAAACCAATTTTGGTCGTTGCACCGCTGAGCTTATTGGAAAACTGGGAAGATGAAGTCGGTAAGACCTTTAACTCAATTCCATTCCGCGACATTGTGGTATTGCAGTCCGGACGCGATCTGAAGCAATACCGTATTCAGGGTGCCGAACGTGAATCTCAGCAGCTGCAAAGTCTGGCAAACAATGATGCCGCCAGTGTAAAAGACGCCATTCGCTATGCGCTCAAAGTCGGCCCTTCAGCAGGCCCGGCGCGCCTGGATATGGATCGTCGATTAGTGCTGACAACCTATCAGACATTGCGCGACTACCAATTTTCACTGTGCGTGATTGATTGGGGGATGGTGATCTTCGACGAAGCTCAGAACCTGAAGAACGTTAATACGTTGCAAACCCGAGCAGCGAAGGGCATCAAAGCAGACGTAAAAATTCTGGCTACGGGAACACCGGTAGAAAACAGCCTGGCAGATTATTGGTGCCTGGTCGATACCGCACAACCTGGGCTGCTGGGCGATTGGCCACAATTCCGCGATAGCTGGATCAAACCTATTCTTAATGCAGCGGATGAAGAGCGTGACGAGGTTCGTATACACATAGGCACTGAGCTTCGTAATGCCGTAGGTGACTACATGCTGCGCCGCACCAAAGAAGAACGCTTAACCGGTCTGCCGGTAAAAACCATCATCTCTGGTCTGCCGCAGAATCAGCCGGGTGTTCAGCAAATGCCGGCACTGGCTCGCATGATGACAGGGTCGCAACTGCAGGCGTACGACGCTGCAATCGAAGACTATCGTACCGTACGAACCGAAACGGATACCCGTGGTGTTGCCCTGGCGGTTCTCAGTCAGCTTCGCGGCATCTCACTTCACCCCGGATTATCCGATATCGATCAGTTGTTGCTCTCTGTTCGTTCCGCTGACGACGCTCGCCAGCAGATGATGCAGTCAGCAAAACTGCAGGTGTTGCTGGGCATTCTCGATGATGTCCGCTCCAAGAATGAAAAAATCATCCTCTTTATGACCACCAAAAACCTGCAGCGCGCGGTCAAACTGTGGCTGGATAAAATCTACGGGCTGAATATCTCGGTTATTAATGGCGATACCAAAGCCGTGCAGACCAAATCGGAAGAGCTCAGCCGTAAACAATTGATCACCCAATTTGAGGCACAGTCCGGCTTTAACATTCTGATTATGTCGCCGGTGGCCGCTGGGGTGGGGTTAACCGTGATTGGTGCCAACCATGTAGTACATCTGGAGCGCCACTGGAACCCAGCCAAAGAAGCCCAGGCATCTGACCGTGTGTACCGTATTGGCCAGCAGAAGCCTGTCAGTATTTATCTGCCAGCCGCACTCCACCCGGAGCATGATGCCTTTGATGTGCACCTTGACCGCTTACTGCAGGGCAAACTGATGTTGAAAGACGCGGTAGTAACCACAGAAGGTGTAGCAGAGAGTGCGATGGCCAAAGCCCTGGGGCTGTGATGGACTGGCCTGAGCGCTGGTCTTACCCTGAGCCGTGCCAGGGCGCACTTCCGTTACGTCAACAGCGGATGCGTCATATAACCCGACATGTTAATTCATACAGTATGGATATTGGCGGTTGAATCGACAGACATCAATGAAAAGCTCAGTATAATCAGCTTAATAGCAATACATTTACCTTACCCTCTGACCAGGCCTGCTAACCAGGCCTTCCGGTGGCAAAGGGTAACGACGATCTCACGTACATGGCCACGAATGATATGAATAGCGACAAAACCAGCCAGACAGCCCTGAGCCAGGATGCCATCAACAAAGCCCTGTGGAACGCCTGCGATACCTTCCGGGGTACCATCAGCGCCGATACCTACAAAGACTTCATCCTCACCATGCTGTTCCTCAAGTACATCTCGGACGTATGGCAGGATCACTACGACGGCTACAAAGCCGAGTACGGCGATGAGCCGGAGCTGATTGACGAGATGATGAAGAACGAGCGCTTTGTTCTGCCGAAAGAAGCCAGCTTCTATGTTCTGTATGAGCGTCGTCACGAACCGGGTAACGGTGAACGCATAGACCAGGCGCTGCACGCCATTGAAGAAGCCAACGGCACCAAGCTGAAAGACGCAGGCAAAAGCGTGTTCCAGGACATTTCCTTCAACACCGACCGTCTGGGTGAAGAGAAGCAGAAGAACACCATCCTGCGCCACCTGATGGAAGACTTCGCCAAAGACGATCTCAACCTCAAGCCAAGCCGTGTCGGCACGCTGGACGTCATTGGTAACGCCTACGAATACCTGATCAAAAACTTCGCGGCTTCCGGTGGCCAGAAAGCCGGTGAGTTCTACACCCCGCCGGAAGTCTCCGATCTGATTGCCGAACTGCTTGATCCGCAACCGGGCGACAGCATCTGTGACCCGGCCTGTGGATCTGCCTCACTGTTAATGAAATGCGGCAGCAAAATCCGCACAAACCATAACAGCAAAAGCTATGCGCTTTACGGTCAGGAAGCCATTGGCTCCACCTGGTCGCTGGCGAAGATGAACATGTTTCTGCACGGTGAAGACAACCACAAGATCGAATGGGGCGACACCATCCGTAACCCCAAACTGCTGGATAAAAACGGCGACCTGATGCTGTTCGACATCGTTACCGCCAACCCACCGTTCTCGCTGGATAAGTGGGGCCATGACGAAGCCGACAACGACAGGTTCAGCCGCTTCCGTCGCGGTGTACCGCCGAAAACCAAAGGCGATTACGCTTTTATCCTGCACATGATCGAAACTCTGAAACCCGCATCCCAAGGTAAACAGGGTGGCCGCATGGGAGTAGTAGTCCCGCACGGCGTGCTGTTCCGAGGTTCCAGCGAAGGCAAAATTCGTCAGCAATTAATTGAAGAAAATCTTCTCGACGCTGTGATTGGTTTGCCCGAGAAACTGTTTTACGGCACCGGCATTCCAGCGGCAATTCTGATCTTTAAAAAATCCAAATCCGATAACGATGTGATGTTTATTGATGCATCACGGGAATTCAAAGCCGGTAAAAACCAGAACCAGCTCAGCGCAGACAACATTCGCAAGATCGTTGAAACCTATCATGCAGGCTCCGACGTCGATAAATACGCCTACGTTGCCAGCCTCGACGAGATTCGCGACAACGACTACAACCTCAATATTCCGCGCTACGTCGATACCTTTGAAGAAGAGGAAGAAATCGACCTGATGGCCGTGCGAGCCGAGCGTGAACAACTGAAAGTGCAGATGGCCGAACTGGAAAGCCAGATGGCTAAGTATCTGGAGGAGTTGGGTTATGGGGAATAGTGATAGCAATATGACAACTCCCCTTGATTAGCAGCGTGTTCGGCTTATTGATATTGCCAGAATCAAATCAGGATCAACCCCTCTGCGTGCACAGTCAGATCGGTATTTCACCTATCAAGGGACTCCGTGGGTGAAAACCCTCGATTTAAACAATGGTGAAATTTTCAACACTGATGAGCAGATAACAGAAGAAGCTTTAAAGGAAACCTCTTGCTCGATTTTCCCTGTGGGTACTGTTTTGGTTGCTATGTATGGTGGATTTAACCAGATCGGAAGAACAGGCTTATTGAAAGTTCCTGCAGCGATAAACCAGGCACTGTCAGGATTGGTACTAGATTCTAAAAAGGTGAGCCCTGAATTTCTTATTAATTATTTGAACGGGAATGTGAAGGTTTGGAAAAAATTTGCTGCTAGCAGTAGAAAGGATCCGAATATTACTAGAGAGGATGTATGTGGCTTTCCTGTTCTAATTCCCCCACTCCCCGAACAAAAGAAAATCGCCCAAATCCTCTCCACCTGGGACAAGGCCATCACCACCACCGAACAACTGCTCGCCAACAGCCAACAGCAGAAAAAAGCCCTGATGCAACAACTGCTCACCGGCCCTCACCCCTCAAAACCCCGCCTGCTGGATAAGAATGGGGTTAGGTTTAGTGGAGAGTGGAAAATCACCACACTTTCTCAGATGGGGAAAGTTGTATCTGGTGGTACACCTGATACAAACACCAAAGAATATTGGGATGGCGATATTCTTTGGTTAACGCCAACAGACGTAACGGCTTTGAAGTCTAGATTCGTCCGCACAACGACTAGGACTATTAGTGAAGCTGGGGTTAAAAATAGCTCAGCCACGATATTACCTGCTGGTAGTTTGATGGTTTGTACGCGAGCAACCATTGGTGCCTTGTCCATTTCCTCTGGGCCGATATGTACAAACCAAGGGTTTAAAAACATCATTCCGACGAAGGCATTTGATGTTAATTTCATATATTACTTGCTCGCCTATAACTCTAAAGCGTTACTTCGAAAAGCGTCTGGTTCCACATTTTTAGAGCTATCCAAAAAGGACTTTGAAAAGATGGAGTTTCCTTGTCCATTAATGGAAGAACAACAAAAAATCGCCGCCGTCCTGTCCGCCGCTGATCAGGAAATCTCTGCGCTGCAACAAAAGCTCGATGCCCTAAAGCAAGAGAAAAAAGCCCTGATGCAGCAGTTATTGACGGGTAAGCGCCGGGTTAATACTGCAGAGGAGGAAATGGCCTGATGAGCGAGCAGGAAGCACTGACGTTTCAAACCAGGGATGACTTCAATCGGGTCGGTATCGCTGATAATCTTATCAAGCTGCTGACATCCCCAATCGATATTTCGCCCATGGTAATAGACGGCGATTGGGGCACGGGTAAAACCGAGTTCTGCCAGAAGCTGATTAACAAGTTCACGGCAGAGCATGAAAACTATCAGCTGGTGTATGTTGACGCATTTCAGGCGGATCATGCCAATGATCCGCTGATGACAATACTGGCTGAGGTCGCAGCTCTGATTCCTGAAGGAGAGAAGAAGGAAGGCTTTATGCAGAAAGCCATTCCGGTAGCTCGCTATGGTTTTAAAACTACTTTAAAGGCTGTGGTAAGCCATGTGCTCAGACAGGAAGCGGATGATATTGCTGATGGCCTCGAAGAGCATCTTCAGGATGCGGCCGATAAAGCCATCGACGCTTCGGTCGCTGCAGTTCTGAAAGATCATGAAAAAGTCAAAAAAAATCTCATAGCACTGCAAACCACACTGACTGAATTAGCCGAAGATGCTCCTATAATCATCTTTGTTGATGAACTGGATCGTTGTCGCCCTGACTTCGCAGTGCAAATGTTGGAAGTGATCAAACACACCTTCGATGTTGAAAACGTGAAGTTCGTTCTGGTCACCAACACCAAGCAACTCCGTGCCGCTATCAATCACAGCTATGGCCCATTGGTTGATGCCCAGCGCTACCTCGATAAGTTTTTGAAGTTCAGTGTCAGATTATCATCAGAAGTCAGTGGGCGAGCAGGGTATGGTGACGATCAATTACTGGCATCTGTGGAACATTTTTCTAATTTGGTTTCATCCAGTGAAGTCTTATCAGAAACTGAGCTAAATGAAACGGATTGGGCATATTTCAGATTTATCAGTCAGTTAATACAGACGAATAAGCTGTCACTTCGGGAGGTTGAAACTCTGGTGCGGCATCTGGAGATTTATCATTCTCTTACCCAAGGGTTAGGCTCGAATATCATCTTTGGTTATGTCTTACTAAAAATTTTTGCAGTGTTCGTGTCTTGTTTTAGACCGGATGTTTACGAACACATTCAGTCAGAACGCGCCGATGCGGAAGTGATTGCGCCAATATTCGGGTTAACGATATTGCCTGGCGGCGATGAATGTAATTTTTTCAGTAATCATTCTGTGACGTTCGGAGTACTTATTGCCCAGGAATGTACCTTTAACGCTGAGCGCTTTACGCCTGGCGACGAAGACATTCAGAAAAACTGGGAAAACGATTTTGATCGCTATTTTGAAGGTTCCAGAGGTGGTGGCGTTCCTAATGATATTTGGAAGCCGGTAAAGGATGTGTTCTCTGTGTTGAGTCTTTCAAGTAGACGGTGAAGAAGCAATTATAAATTACCTCTGTCTGTAATTGGTTTGGCTGTATATATGGAATTATTTACTTTCAACTACAGGAAAATGGAGTCTTGAATATATTAAGTGCTCTTCTTGTCTCCACGGAAAAGAGATTTTCCAAAGTAACCGTTTTGACAGATGACAAAGGGGTTTAATAGAACTATGGTGGAAAATGTGGATTCAAATACCCGCGAAGCAATTGCGCCCGCTGAATTGGAAGCTCTTTGGGATGAATTTCTCCGAATCTGGCCGTTAGAACGTCTGGTGTCTATGACGCTGGCGGAGTACACCAGTCAGGGAACAGATGACAGCTTCTGCTATTGGCTGGAGTCGGCAACAGATAAGCTGGGCTCCATCTGGGGCGGCTCTGCTTTTAAATTCGGTGTGTATGCCCGCAAAGATAAAATCGCTAAAGAGAACAGTGGTGGCCGTTGTTACAACGATGACTATGGTTGGATGGCGAAGTATGGCGATACCGCTGAAGAAGCCTTCTCTTCTGTCCGCAACGAGATAATTAAGGTTGCCAAAGCAGCAAGAAACGGCGATTTACATGCGGTACAGGCCGCTGATTTAGGTGAAGCGATCCGCTGGAAGATTGCTTTTTTATACCAGGATCGCAGCCATATCACTGTATTGCCTATCTTCAGTGGCGCTATGTTGTCTGCGTTAACCGGCAAGTCTGCGAAAAGTGAGCGTTTGATTGCGCACGAAATGCTGATGGATCAGCTTGGTGACCGGAATATTTTTGAGCACTCTTATAATCTTCTGAAAGCCGCAGATTCGCTGATGAAAGCGGATTTTGATGTAAGTAAAGCACAGGCTTACTTTGATGAGTCAGATGAGTTTCAGGCTATCAAACCTTCTACCCAGTATGTTGCTGGCTATGAAACGATCGGCGGGAAACAGATCGCCTTAATAAAACAGAACAAGAAAGTTACTCTGTTTATGCAGCCGGGTGATTGGCTCCCGACGGTTAAGACAAAAATCTCATCCTTAAAAGAATACACGGCGGATGAACCGCGAAACAGCAATCTGGGAGCCAATGCTCCGACGTTAGCGGCTGGTAATCCTGCGGTCAGCGTTATTGTCGAATCGTTGGATGATCTCAAAGCTGTGTGTTCTGCCTACGACAGCGAAGTGACTAACGCTGAAATAGATAGTGATCCTGAAAATCGAACTGAGGTATCTGTGTCTTCATCACTTAATCAGATTCTTTATGGCCCACCGGGTACTGGTAAAACTTACGCAACCACTGAAAGAGCGGTGATGCTGGCCGACCCAGCGTGGATGGCAGATTTGAATGCACAGGGTTTGAATGACGTTGAAATACGTAGTCAGGTAAAACAGCGTTATGAACAGCTTGTAACCGATAAGCGCATTGGCTTTACGACCTTCCATCAGAGTTTCTCCTACGAAGATTTTATTGAAGGGATTCGGGCAAAGACGGATGACGAATCTGGTCAGATTGATTATTGCGTTGAGTCAGGTGTGTTCAAGGAAATAGCAGACCGGGCTAATAGCAATGTCTTGAATGGTCAGTCTTTAGGTTTGTCTGAATCGCCAGCTGTATGGAAGATTTCTATTGGCCGCAGGGGCGATAAGGAAATGCGCGAACGTTACATTCAGGCTGGGGAGGCCCGAATTGGCTGGAACGACACAGGTGACCTCTCAATTGATGTAGACGATAGGGAAGAGGAACAGCAGACTTATTGGGATTCATTGTCTTACCGTAATCATGATGCCATTAACGCTTTTGTGAATGATATTAAGATAGGTGACGTTCTTTTGTGTCTGAAAGATGTAGAAACCGTTCAGGCCGTGGGCATTGTTACATCGGACTATTTCTTTGATCAGAATGCTGCCGGATCAGAGCGTGATTATGCTCATGTCCGAAAGGTTAATTGGCTTTTGACAGATATTGAGTTGAGCATACTTTCACTTAACAGTGGCAAACGTATGGTTCAGCAGACACTGTATCTTTTGCCTCGTATTAACTGGAACGAATTGGTTGAAGAGC
>NZ_DJIO01000193.1:0-5239 GCF_002433655.1 Thalassolituus sp. UBA6592
GTGGGCAATGCCGGATGAAATGGCAGCCATGATGGAACAGAAAATTGGCCATCCGAAAGCCGGTGCCAACACTGCATGGGTTCCGTCTCCAACCGCAGCAACTCTGCACGCGACTCACTACCACACAGTGGATGTATTCGCGGTACAGGACGAACTGAAGAAACGCGCCCATGCGTCTGTTGATGACATCCTGACCATTCCGCTGATGACTGCTGAACAGGCTGCCGCACTGACTGAAGACGACATCCGTAAAGAACTGGATAACAACTGTCAGGGTATTCTGGGCTACGTAGTACGCTGGGTTGATCAGGGCGTTGGTTGTTCCAAAGTGCCTGATATTCACAACGTTGGCCTTATGGAAGACCGCGCAACGCTGCGTATTTCATCTCAGCACGTGGCTAACTGGCTGGAGCACGGTATCTGTACCCGCGAACAGGTTGAAGACAGCCTGAAGCGCATGGCTGCGGTTGTTGATGGTCAGAATGCCGGTGATCCTGCTTACATTGCCATGGCACCGTCGTTTGACACTATCGCTTTCCAGGCAGCGTCTGACCTGATCTTCAAAGGTAAAGAACAGCCAGCCGGTTACACCGAGCCTCTGCTGCACGCTTACCGTCTGAAGTTCAAGGCTGCACAGAAATAATCTGTTGGCCTGAATGAAAAAGCCTGGCTTTTCCTCGGAAAAGCCGGGCTTTTTTGTTTGAAAACGATCGTGCCGATAATGTTAGAATCGCTTTGTTCTCACGCGGATATAAAAATAATGAAACGCAGGATCAGAGACATAGCAGTACTCACTGCTGTCACCATACTCGCCGGCTGCTCCGGTAACAGCAGTTCAGGCTCAGGTTCCAGAGCAGAACCCAGATACGTCAATGGTTATGTTGGCGCCAGTAATGTTCATAACGCACTGGTGCAGGCGGTACCGATTAACGCCAGTGGTCAGCCACGCACCACCATCAATGACAGTCGCGCAGAGGTCTATGACGGCGAACGCGCCAGCAGTACTGCCCAGGCTTATTACCGTGTCGCCGTCAGCGAACAGGACATCGGACATCCGATGACATTGATTACCCTGGCTAAGGATGGGCAGGACGACGGTGATAACCAGACCCGTATCCGTTGTCAGCTGGTGGCCGGATGTGGTGGCAGCTGGAGTTATGGCAGCGATGCGGTGGTGGATCAGCGTTTACAGATAGCCGGTGACGGTGCGGATACACCGGCTTATGAGTTGCGTGCTTCTGTCGGTAATGTGATGGAAGACATGCGTATCAACGTGAACTGGATTACCCATCTGGCGAGCGCATTTGCCTACACCAGTTACATCGATCAGAGCGGCAATGAAGGTACAGATCCGACTACACCACGTTCAGGTATTTACACTGACGTCACTATTGAGCGCGCAAACCTGTGGCTGAACCGTATGTTCGGCGTGGCAGACATTATCTCCAGTCAGCCTCTGGAGCCTTACGACCTGCGTAATGAGAACGACGTGTCTACAGCGCAGCTCAGCGATGCCATTTACTACGGGGCTTTGGTTGCGGGTGCCCAGCAGCTGGCAAAAGATGAGGGGCTGAATGAGGTCACCTGGCTCTATTATCTGGTCGATGATTTTCTGACGTATAAGGGCCAGCTGTATCAGAAGGGCGGTACCGGTACATCGCTGTACGATATTTTTGCCGCTGCCCGGGCTGTGCTCAGCAGCAATAAAGCCTATCTGGAAGAGCGCAATTACCGTGTTCCGGCTCAGACAGATGCTGTTCTGCAGCGACTGACTGATCAGATGGCGCGCTTACAGGACGGTCAGCTGACCAATGTCAGCGTCCGTTTTGATGAAGTGGAAAGCTGGAATGATGTGGTGGGCACGACCAAACGCTTTGTGGCAGATCTGAATGAACGCCTGCTGAACTGGGATGCTTCAGACCCGGATACCTGTCCGTCAGGCACCGACCAGAATGCAACAGGCTGCGTCCATAGTTTCGTCGATCCGGCTTATGTCGCTAAAACCCTGGCGTATTACGATAACCTCAACGCGGTTTACGACGGCGCTGCGCCCGGGCTCAATGTAATGACACAGCGGTTGCGCGATGCGTCACTGGCGTTTATGGCCTGCCTTAACGGCCACGCCTCCTGCGCCGGAGATTCCGCCTATCGCGCAGCGGACAAAACTTATGCGGTCAATGCCAATGGCTCCTTCCGTTTGTCTGTGGCCGGGGTTGCTGCCGACGGCTCTGCGGGTGGCACGGAAGACACGTATGCTTTTGATATCCTGCTGCCCTCCGGAGAGCTGATTGTCCCTTACCAGACTGCAGGAGGCGCCAGCCGACAGTTGCGTGCGGAATTTGCCGTATTACGCAGCGAGAACGATCTCGGTGAAACGGTCGAAAATAACCCTTATGTGCGCGTGGTTTATGATCAGCAGTATGCTCAGGTACCACTGACAGCCGTGGCGGATGCACAGACCAGCACCGTTCCGGATGGCTATGTGGAGCCCGTGGGTTTTCGATTCAGCTGGCCTTACGTGCGGATTCCTCTGGATCAGGATGGCAGCAGCGGCCAGACCGCAGAGCTTTACTTCGAGGCCAGCCTGATTGGTGTGCGCGATGTACTGACGCTGGCCGCAGGCGGTGACTCGCCTTACCACTACAACCTGGCTGAGATCGGATTGCAGTTGCTGGCGCTTGGCGAAGACGAGGGCAAACTGGCGGAAGACGGTGGCGTGGTCACTCTGGGCGATAAAGCCGAGCTGACGATTACCGGCAAAGCGACTAATGCTGCGGATTATTATTCTGACAGTCTGTGGCCCGAAGCTGATGATTTTTTCCGTGTGCGCGAAGGCTATGAGGCTGGCGCCAGCGCAGCGGATTTATTCCGCTATCGCATCCAGTATGACGAGAGTGTGCGCTTCGGCACCGACAGCCAGAATCTTGCGGTTTACCGCATGGCCGATTACATCGAGGTTGAAGTGGATGGCTATGGTATCAACCGCATTGAAATATTCGCCGACGATGATGTTGGCAGTGCCGGTGTACGGAACTGTTCTGTGGTGGTGGTGTCCGGTACCCGGCGCACAGAAAACTGCACTCAGGTCAGCCTGACCGGTAGCGTGTTGTCGGTACAGTCGCTGGTGGACGACGGCTATCTGGGTTTATTCTCAGTACCGTCACGGGGCGCCTACGCACCGGTATTTGCCCATGATAGCAACGGCAAAGCCCGGTTGGCGGCGGAGGGTGTTGAAGAAACCCTGGACGGTGAACTGAAAGCGGTATTCGCTCTGGGGATTGCCGAGCTCAATGTGCGCCTTGCTCAGGAGCTGGTGGAGTGCACCCGCTCCGCAGGATGCCTGGATAATACCGTGAGCCAGTTCAGTCGTCTGCCACTGGCGCTGGTGGATGTGAATCTGGTGCGCGAAAGCAAAGATCAATGGGAAGTGGCGATAACCGCAGGGTATGATTATGACTACCTTGTCGATATTTTGCCCACCGGCCTGCGTGCGCAGGGTTTGTATCTGGCGTACGCGGTGGGCACCACCGGCTTTGTAGATCCGGACAGTGATGAAACCATTAACTACGGGTTTGAAATCGCAGATCTGATTGTTTTCCGCGGTGGCGTTACCTTGCTGGGTAACAGCAGCGGCGAAAGCATCGGTCTGACGATTTCGGCAAATGCAGAATACGCTATTGATGAAAACGGTGAGCAGCAGCCCTGTGGGGTGATTAACCGCAAAGAACTGCGCGTTAACAGTTGTGAAGCTGTGGGCTATCTGACGTTCCGTAATTCGCTCATCGGTGTTATCCGGGAAGAGCGTGACGGCGTTTATGTGGTACGTTTTATTGATGGCCAGTTTTTAATTCTTGGAGGCTGATTGAGCCGTACAGCTTTTTATTCAGGGCTTGCTCTGATCTTACCTGTGTCTTTCTGTGTTTCGCCGGCGGCCCATGCCGCCGGTGAAGTTTTTCTGGCTGCAGATGTTCATGCTTCTTCAGAGCCGGTGTCTGTCAGCGATATGATCCATGGCTGGGATGATGGTTTTACCCGGGGCGAATACGCCTATGCCGATCTGCGTCTCAGCAGTGGCGTACGTTATGACGACTGGCAGTTGTCGGCGGAAAAACGCTGGTACTACTATTTTACCTTCAGCAAAGACATGTCCGAGTTCTACTACAACATGGAACACGATCTGACGTCGGATAAAGAACTTAATCTGAAACTGGACGTTAAATCGTTCCGTGCTGACGGTATCCGCCTGGCTAAGCTGTTCAGCGTGCCAGACTGGCAGTTTCAGCCGTCATTGGCGCTCTATAAGGTCGATCAATACCAGTTTGGTTCGCTGGACGGCGTCTCACTGGCAGGCTCCGGTGCCTCTGCGTCAGCGACCCTGGATTATCATTTCGATGAAGACAAAATTCTCGAATACCCGGTCAGCGATAGCCAGGGTTACGGCACTTCGCTGGATCTGAATCTGGCTTATACCGGTTTCACTGACTGGACGTTGAGATTCGGCGCAGGCGATGTATTGAATCGCTGGTATTTCAACGATGCGGGCTTTACCATGGGCTGCATCAACGTCGGCTCCAGTGCCGGGATTACCTGTGCCAGCAGTGGTTCGGCATCAGGGCGGGCAGGGCAGAGTGATTACGATGACCGCATCCCGATGACTCTGACGGCCAGTGCGCAATTGATGAGTCAGCATCTGCTGTTCAGCGCTTACCGGCATGATGAGTATCAACGTCTGAGTGCGGAAAAAGGCTGGCAAACACCCGTGGGGCTGATGGCGCTGTCAGTGCACAGCACCCGGCAGCTTGGTCTGCACTGGCGCTCGGCGTGGCACAATCTGAGCCTGATCACTGACGATAACCGACTCAGTCACGCCCGTGACCTGCAGATTAACCTGGGTGTTAATTTCCACTGGCGCTGAAGACCTCAGCGCCCGCCCACAAAATCCGTTATGATGCGGCTTTTTAACGCTGCAGCTGCTCAGGCGAGATATGTACCTCGAATATTTCGGTTTTGACCGATTTCCGTTCACCATCGCACCGGATCCGGACTTTCTCTTTCCTTCTGCGGGTCATCAGGAAGCACTTGCGCATCTGCAATACGCGCTGACCGGCCTGGGCGGACTGATCTGTCTTACCGGCGAAGTGGGTACGGGTAAAACCACGCTGTGCCGGTCATTTCTGGCAGGTCTGGATGACAGCGTGCGCACGGCCTATATCTTTAATCCCCAGTTGTCACCGGCCGA
>NZ_DJIO01000186.1:0-4070 GCF_002433655.1 Thalassolituus sp. UBA6592
CTTAAGTGAACAGCATTGCGGCCATGCCGGGCTTTTTTGTATCCGTAACATCCCTATCGACAGACTCTCTGATCGGTAAAATTCCCATATTGCATACAATCTTAGTCTTATAAGCGGTTGCTTAATGAGTTTTTGCGAGTAAACTGCCATCAAACGTTAAGGATTGTAGACAATCTTATGTCTGAACCAATGACTCTGGCTGAAAAAGTATTTACCGAGCTGACCACAGCGATCGTACGCGGTGAGCTGCGCCCGGGGGATCGTCTGTCAGAGCAGACACTGGTTGAGCGTTATGGTGGCAGCCGTGCGCCGATGCGTGAGGCCATTCAGCGCCTTGAGGCGCGTAATCTGGTGAAGCGTGTTCCTCATGCCGGCGCCAGAGTGGTATCCCTTACCACCACTGAGCTGCGTGACATCTATGAAGTCCGGCTGGAACTTGAGTGTATGGCCTGTCGCCTGGCGGCCACCCGTATGACGGATGACGAAATTCAGGAGTTGTACGCACTGCTGAAAGAACACGAAGATTCCATCGCTGCAGAACAGGGATTGGCCTATTACCAGAAGGCGGGCGATCTGGATTTCCACTACCGTATTATCAAAGGCAGCAAAAACAGCCGCCTGTATCAGATGCTGTGTGGCGATCTGTACCACATCGTGCGTATGTATCGTTATCAGACCAGTACCAGCAGCAAACGCCCGCCACAGGCGCTGCAGGAACACAAACGAATCGTAGAAGCCATCGCTGCACGGGATGCAGAGCTGGCTGAACTGCTCATGCGGCGTCATATTCAGACGTCGATAACAAACCTTGAAACCCGTTTGGCTGAAGAGGAGGGTCGGCAATGACTCCAGGTCAGAAATTCCGTAAAGCACTGGCAGACAACAAACCACTGCAGATCGTAGGTACCATTAATGCTTACGCCGCCATGATGGCAGAGCGCATTGGCCACCAGGCGATCTACCTGTCCGGTGGTGGTGTAGCGAACGCCTCCTATGGTCTGCCGGATCTGGGCATTACCTCACTGAACGACGTGATCGAAGACGTGCGCCGTATTACCTCAGCGAGCTCTCTGCCGTTATTAGTTGATATCGATACCGGCTGGGGTGGTGCATTCAATATTGCCCGCACGATTCAGCAAATGGAAAAAGCCGGCGCCGCTGCTGTTCACCTGGAAGATCAGGTTGCCCAGAAGCGTTGTGGCCACCGTCCGAACAAAGAAATCGTTTCGCAAAATGAAATGACTGACCGTATCAAAGCGGCAGTGGATGCCCGTAACGATGAAAGCTTCTTCATTATGGCGCGTACCGATGCTTTCCAGCAGGAAGGTATTGAAGCAGCGATCGAACGCTCAATCGCCTGCGTGGAAGCCGGTGCTGACGGCATCTTCGCCGAAGCGATTAAAACCGAAGAGCATTACCGCGCATTTTCTGAAGCGCTGGATGTACCTGTGCTGGCGAACATCACCGAGTTTGGTGCGACCGAACTGTGGAATACCGAACAGCTGGCAGAATGGGGCGCTGGCATGGTGCTGTATCCGCTGAGCGCTTTCCGTGCGATAAATAAAGCGGCAGAAACCGTTTACAAAGCGATCCTGGAAGACGGTGATCAGCGTAAAGTGGTTGATATGATGCAGACCCGTATGGAACTGTACGATTACCTGAACTATCACGAATTCGAACAAAAACTGGATGCACTGTTTGCCGAAGGCAAAAACAAGTAAGCAGCGTTAACGATTAGATTGGGAGATACATCATGGCAAAAGAACTGAGTGGTGCTGGCCTGCGTGGTCAGGTAGCCGGTAAAACTGCACTGTCTACCGTAGGTAAATCCGGTTCCGGCCTGACTTACCGTGGTTATGACGTTAAAGATCTGGCTGATAACTGTCAGTTTGAAGAAGTGGCTTACCTGATTCTTAAAGGCAAGCTGCCAAACCAGTCTGAGCTGGATGCTTACAAAACCAAGCTGAAAGGCCTGCGTAAAATGCCGGAAGCACTGAAAGAAGTGCTGGAACGTATTCCTGCAGACGCGCACCCAATGGATGTTATGCGTACCGGTTGCTCCATGCTGGGGAACCTCGAAACTGAACTCAGTTTTGATCAGCAGCAGGACGCAACAGACCGTATGCTGGCGCTGTTTCCGGGCATGATTAACTACTGGTACAACTTCTCTCACAATGACAAGCGTATTGATGAGAATACTGATGCCGACTCTATTGCCGAACAGTTCCTGTGGACTCTGCATGGCGATAAGCCATCTGAACTGCATGTTCAGGTGATGCAGGCATCACTGATTCTGTATGCAGAGCACGAGTTCAACGCATCTACCTTCACTGCACGCGTATGTGCATCAACGCTGAGTGACATGCACTCCTGTATCACTGGTGCTATTGGTTCCCTGCGTGGCCCACTGCACGGTGGCGCGAACGAAGCCGCCATGGAAATGATCGAAGGCTTTACCTCGGCTGATCACGCTGAAGAAGAAATGATGGGCAAACTGGCGCGCAAAGAGAAAATCATGGGCTTTGGCCACGCCATTTACTCCGAATCCGATCCGCGTAACGAAATCATCAAAGGCTGGTCTGAAAAACTGGCAAAAGACGTGGGCGACAAGGTGCTTTACCCGGTTTCTGTTCGTTGCGAAGAAGTCATGTGGCGCGAGAAGAAACTGTTCTGCAACGCCGACTTTTTCCATGCATCGGCTTACCATTTCATGGGCATCCCAACCAAACTGTTCACGCCTATTTTCGTGATGTCACGACTAACTGGCTGGGCAGCTCACGTTATGGAACAACGCGCTGACAACCGCATTATTCGTCCATCTGCAGAATATACCGGTGAAGATCTGCGCGCAGTGACGCCCATTGCTGAGCGCGCGTAAGCGTCAATAACACAGAATGGCCGCTTCATACCGTCGAAGCGGTCCTTCCCAGACCGTGTGGAACCCTCATGAATACCCAATACAGAAAGAACCTGACAGGCACAACTTTAGATTTTTTCGACGCCAGGGAAGCGGTTGACGCCATCAAACCCGGCGCCTTTGATACGCTGCCCTACACCTCTCGCGTTCACGCCGAAAACTTAGTTCGCCGCTGCCCGCCTGAAACACTGCGGGACTCACTGATCCAGCTTATCGATCGCAAACGCGATCTGGACTTCCCGTGGTTTCCTGCCCGGGTGGTGTGTCATGACATTCTGGGCCAGACCGCGCTGGTAGACTTGGCCGGTTTACGTGACGCTATTGCCCAGCAAGGTGGTGACCCGTCCAAGGTCAACCCGGTCGTCCCGACACAGTTAATCGTGGACCACTCACTGGCCGTTGAGCACGCTGGCTTCGAACCAGAGGCTTTTGAAAAGAACCGCGCCATTGAAGACCGTCGTAACGATGACCGCTTCCACTTTATTAACTGGACCAAAACGGCGTTTAAAAACGTTGACGTAATACCACCAGGCAACGGCATTATGCACCAAATCAACCTGGAAAAAATGTCACCGGTGGTACACGCCAAAGACGGCGTGGCCTTCCCGGATACACTGGTAGGCACCGACAGCCATACCCCTCATGTTGATGCCCTGGGCGTTATTGCCGTGGGTGTAGGCGGTCTTGAAGCTGAAAGCGTAATGCTAGGCCGCGCGTCATACATGCGCCTGCCAGACATCGTAGGTGTTGAGTTAACCGGTAAACCCCAACCCGGTATTACCGCTACAGACATCGTGTTGGCCCTTACTGAATTCTTACGCAAAGAACGCGTTGTCTCAGCTTACCTGGAATTCTACGGTGAAGGTGCAGCTCACCTGACGTTAGGTGATCGTGCAACCATTTCCAACATGACGCCAGAATACGGCGCAACGGCGGCGATGTTCTACATTGACCAGCAAACCCTGGACTACCTGACGTTAACGGGCCGCGATGCAGAACAAGTTAAACTGGTAGAAACCTACGCTAAACAAGCGGGTCTGTGGGCCGACACCTTAACAGGTGCAGAATACGAGCGTGTACTGACCTTCGATTTGTCTTCTGTAACCCGTAATATGGCAGGTCCGTCTAACCCGCACGCCCGCTTGCCCACCAG
>NZ_DJIO01000057.1:0-6392 GCF_002433655.1 Thalassolituus sp. UBA6592
GATCAGGTCTGAACTAATTCATATTATCACTGCGTATCCCTCTACCTCTGTAAAGCTTAATGGCTATCGCCTACTCGCTGGCCAATAATCATCATCTAAAAAATACGCTACAAAAAAGCACCTGTTCAGGTGCTTCTTCTTTTCAATTATTCCAGAGTCAGAAAACCTGCCCCCTAAACCAGCTTCTTCAGCTCCTGCAGGCGCTTATGCTGTTCTTCTCTTGGTAGTGGATGCACTACTTCTTCCGGTAATGCTTTGGGGATTTCCAGTTCTATTTCTTCCCCGTTCTGCAGGCGCTGCAGCAGGATTTCATAATTGCGTTTAAATACCGGGAAGGCCTGTTCTTCGATGGTGTTAGCGAGAAAAAACCAGTCGCTGGCGCGCGCTGCGAAATACACAGCAGGATGGCTCCAGTTGTAGTCTTTTTTAGGCGATGGGGCGCGGCAGGCTTCCATATAGGCAGCATGGGCGGAGGGCAGGCCAAGTACGTCGGCGACGTCGCAGCGTGCCAGTACTTCGTGCACATTAGGCAGAAAGCTGCTTTCTTTTACCGCTCTTTCAGCGGCGCGCATCATGACTTCCGGGCTGTATTCGCCGAGTAAACGTGACCACAAGCGTTTGGCCATGTTCATGGTTTCCAGGTCCGGGAAGGCTTTCAGAAACTGGTTGTGGTAGTTGAAGCGGAACAGTTCAAAGATCTGGTTGATGGCTTCTTTCTGTTCAACGGTGGCTTCGCGTTGCTGGTTGGCGGCGCTGGCTGCAGCGCCACGTTTACCAGCTGGTGTCTTTGAGCCGCTGGATACTTGCTTCAGCTGTTGCGTAACCTGGTTGAGCACCTTGCTGGCGGTTGGCTGATTGTCCATTGGCTTCTCCTGACTGGGCTAAACGTTTACCCCATTGTTGTTTTACGTACTGCAGAAAACGGCTGTTCCAGCTGTTGTGTACCTGATTGGAATCGCGCCAGTAGAGCACAAATTCCGGCACCAGCTGTTCAGCAAAACGGCGATCAATGTGGGCCATGGTGAGAATATCAAAACAGTCCGGTGAAGGCTGCCAGTTTTCCGCGATGCGGGTCGGCAGAGGGGAGTACTCTACCGAAGCGGAATAGCGCGCCCATTGCTGACGCACGTGCTGAATAAATTTGCTGTTCCAGGTTTTGAAGGCATCACCGCGTTCGGCCCAATAGAGCACGAACTCGGGCACGGCATCGGCGATAAACTGAGGATCGATGCCGGCGCGGGTCAGAATCTGACAGGCGTCGTTATTGGGCTGCCAGTCGTGGGCGATAGGGCCTGCTTCTTCCTGCGTCGGGCGAAAGGCGGTGCGTTCCGGATGGGCATTGGCAGAGCGCGTTGCCGGGTTGTGTTCTGGCCCCGTGCTGCCGCTGTTGAGATTGCCCTGATTGAACGAGCGCTGCAGCGCGCGCTGATTTTTCAGTGCGTCATTCTGCTGATACACCCACTGGGTTTTTACATGGCGGAAGAAGCGCGTATTCCAGTCGTTGCGGTTGGCGCCCTGTTCCTGACCGGCAAGCATAAAGGTATCCAGCTGTGAGCAGCTGAAGCTGCGCGGAATTCCGTGCTGTTCAAGGCGCTGCAGGGTATCGTCCTGTGGCTGCCAACTGCCGGACAATGGCTCTTTCTGGTGGCCTGGACGGCTTTGATTGTATGGCTGAGTCTCTGCACGCGCATAGTTATGCGCTGCTGTGTTGGCTGGCGACTGTGTGTTCGCCGCAACGGCCTGTGGTGGCGCAGGCGTCTGTTCTGTGTGAGCGGCTGCCTGTTGAGCACTGAAGGTGTAGATCAGGGTGTCGCTATCTGGGAACATCGCGCCCTGCAGGGCAATCAGCCCTTTATCACACAGGCTGCGCAGCACCCGACGGATACTGACGTCATCCCAGAACGGCAGTTGCATGCGCAGCACCTGATTGTTGATGCGCGCATAGCTCTGGCTCTGCTGGCGGGCAGCATCGTTCAGCACCGTCAGCAGTACGGCTTCTTCCAGGCCAATGGTGGCGGCCAGGGTTGCCGATAAGGCTATGGTATTGTCGCTGAACAGCGGGTGACTGGGCATACTGGGTCCACTGGTTATCGGGTGTGTCCGGATATTGAGCTGCTGCTTACTGTACTGCGTGTCGTGCGCCTGGTGTACTGTGCCTGTTGTGCTGGGCAAGTACCGGGTTGCTGCGCTGAGCAAGCACTGTGCTGACACCATGCTCATACTGATGCTCAGCATAACAGCCGTGCGGGCAGCGCTGAAAGGGCTGCCGGCTCAGCCCGCTATTGTACCCATTTTGAGTCGCAGGGGGCGATAGCTCATAACACTCGGCCGATCAGACAGGGTGTTTCAGCACCGTCTTAAGCGACCGTTGTGTATGGCAAACACTGGCGGCCAGCGCCTGACAGCAGCAAATCGCAGAAAGACACACGGCAGAAAGAAACAGGGCAGACGGAAACCAGACAGAAAGAAACAGGGCGGAAGGAGATAAGGCAGAACGATGGATTTCAACACAATGCGCGCTTATTTACTGGCCAAGCCGGAAGTCGTGGAGGATTTCCCGTTTGGTCCGCAGGCCTGGGTCTATAAGGTCGAGGGTAAGATGTTCGCGCTGCTTTCAGAAGGAGGTGCGGGGGATGCGTCCGGCCCGCGCGTAAACCTCAAATGTAACCCTGAACAGGCACAGGCGCTGCGCGATCTGTTCAGCGGCATCAGTGGCGGTTACCACATGAATAAAAAGCACTGGAATACGGTGCTGCTGGACAGCGACGTACCCGACAGCGAGATCGAGCGTTTGGCGGATCATTCTTATGCGCTGATCGTCAGCAAATTGCCGCGTGCCCGGCGGCGCCATCTGGAAACGCAATATTCAGAGCAGGCGCTGGGCTATCACGAACTCGGCTGATGCTTAATGAAGCAGCAGAACACAGGGTTAACCGCGGTTGAGGAATAATTGTTTTCCTGAGCTTGCTGATAAAACTATTTACCCATACTTTATGGCTCATAGTGAAAAATGATTGGCTGGACGGCTGCATAGCAGGCTGGCCAGATGAACGAGCTTGGTAGATGAACAAGTCGGCGCATTCAACAGACGAGGTTTTTATGTCGTATGACACGCAGGATACGGATCTTGAGGTA
Organism: Thalassolituus sp. UBA6592; assembly: GCF_002433655.1. Lineage (NCBI taxonomy): Bacteria > Pseudomonadati > Pseudomonadota > Gammaproteobacteria > Oceanospirillales > Oceanospirillaceae > Thalassolituus > Thalassolituus sp. UBA6592. The sequence goes on from NZ_DJIO01000057.1 coordinate 3,136, forward strand.
ACGGATTCCGCTCCGAACATCACCACTGATAGCAACCAGGTCGGGAGTGCGGAGCCCGCCTGGCGTGAGCTGAAAAGTTACGATCCACATTGCTTTGCCTGCGGGCAGGAAAGCAGCATGGGGCTGAAGATGGAGTTCTCCACCAATGGTGAGAAAATGCGCTCCAATCTGGTGGTGCCTGCTCATCTGCGTGGCTGGAGCAAGCTGGTACACGGCGGCATCATCACCACAGCACTGGATGAGATGATGGCCTGGACGGGCATTCATTTCCTCAATCGTTTTCTGCTGACGCGTGATATCAAAGTGCGCTTCAAACTGCCGTTGTACGTGGAAGAGCCGGTCACGGTTTACGGCTGGATTGCTGAACACAGCAGCGAGCGCAAGGTGACACTGGCGGCGGAAATCATCAACGCCAAAGGCCAGCAGGCAGCTAAGGCCGAAGGGGATTTCGCCCTGTTTACGCCGGAGAAATTTGCCAGCATGAATCTGGTGCCTGAGGAGGAGCTGGTGCGTTTACAGCAGATGTTCTCGATCTCGCAGCAAAGCAAAGCCGCTGACTGAGACGGCTGAAGATGGTCAGGAGTGCTTTGTTTGTGAGCGCTTTGTTTATGAAAGTGTTGCTGTTATGAAAGCGTTAATAGTGGAAGGCGGCGCCATGCGCGGCATCTTCAGTGCCGGCATTCTCGATGCGTTTATTGAGCAGGATTATTTCGACTTCGACTGGTTCCTCGGGGTGTCTGCCGGCGCATCCAATGTGGCGGCCTATCTGGGCAAGCAACACGGCCGGAATTACCGCGTGTACACGGATTACTGTCTGCGCCCGCAGTTCAAACAATGGCGGCGTTTTCTGCGTGGCGGTGATCTGATTGATATCGACTGGCTGTGGGACATTACTGAGCGCGAGCTGCCGCTGGATCTGGCGCAGTTAGAGGAGCGCGCGGCAAAAATGCTGGCGGTGCTGACCTGTGCGCAAAGCGGCGATCCGCATTATCTGTCACCGCAGGCCGGTGAGCTGTTCCAGTTGATTAAGGCATCCGGCACCATGCCGTTTGCTTATAAAGGCAAGGTGGAGCTGCGTGGACGGCAGTGGTTCGATGGCGGGGTGGCGGATTCCATTCCGGTGGCGGAGGCTTACCGCCGTGGCGCCCGGCAAATGCTGATTCTGCGCTCGAATCCGGCCAGTTACCGTAAGAAAGCCTATGGCCTGAAAAAACTCTTCCCGCTTTTGCTGCGCAAATACCCGGGTATTGCCCGGCGCCTGCAGCAGCGTCACGACGACTACAACCGCGCGCTGGATTTTATCCACCAGCCGCCAGCGGATTGTGAGATCCATCAGATCTGCCCGCCGGAGGATTTTGCGGCGGATCAGTTCACCACAGATACCAAGGTACTGCATACCGCCTACCTGGAGGGGGTTCAAAGGGGGCGCAATTGGCTGCATAATCCCGCGTTCTGAATAATTCTCATTTAAGAATAACAACGCAGGAGACTCCCGTGCAGCGCAAACAACTGATCACCATCCATCTCTGGCTGGCCGCTTTTTTCACCCCGGCAATTCTGCTGATGGCCATCACTGGTGGCCTCTACCTGTTGGGCATCAAAGGCAGTGTCGATACTGAACAGGTCGCTCAGCTGCCAGGCGAGAAGCTGGCGTTTAACAAAGGTGAAGAGAAACCGCGTTTTGATGCCCTGTTGCAGCAGGCTGGTATCAATGACTTCAGTTATTCCTATGTGAAAGACCGTGGCCGTGAAGCCATGACCCGCCCGACCAGCCGCACCTATTACATTCTGCGTGAAACGGACGCCGGGCTGGATGTGATCCGCGCGGAGCCGTCAGTGATTGCCGGCCTGATTGAGCTGCATAAAGGCCATGGCCCGGTTGTTTTCCGCTGGCTGCAGATCGCCCTCGCTGCGGCGCTGGTCTTTATTATGGTGTCTGGTTTATGGCTGGGTCTGCAGTCGCCTATGCTGAAAAACAAAACCCTGTTGCTCAGCGGTGCCGGTGTCCTGGTCTGTGTTCTGATCGCGGCTGCCTGATTTAGTATCCCGCCATCATTACATCGCCCGCTCTGTTATTGAGCGGGCGGCCTTTCTGTCCTCTTTTTCTGTCCCTTATTTTGCCGCCCCTCTTTTGCTGTCCTTCTTGCTTGCAGCCTTATCGCTGCGAAGTCTATTGAAATATAGGGATATAAGTCATTGGTTATAAATCAATAACAAAACGGTTTAACCGTTCAATCCCGTGCGAAAGACTCAGGCTTTCACTTGAGTTAATATCACTGTATTCGCATATCTATACAGCAGTGCGTTGTGTGCACCTGCTGGTTTGAGGAATTTCAATGACTTACGAACTGATTGGTGGTGCCTTAATCGGCGCTGCTGCGTCTTTGCTGTGGCTGGGAATTGGCCGTATCAGCGGTATGACCGGCGTGATCTCCAGCCTGTTTGCGCTGGCGGATAAATCCCGCCATTGGGCTTTGTGGTTTATGGCCGGGCTGATGCTGGCGTTGCCAGTGTTTTATGTGGCCGGAGGCGATGCGCCTGTCACCATGACAGACAACAAAGCACTGCTTATGGCGGCTGGCCTGCTGGTTGGCTTTGGTACTTATATCGGTAACGGCTGTACCAGTGGTCATGGTGTGTGTGGGATGGGCCGTCTTTCTCTGCGCTCTATGGTCGCCACCATTACCTTTATTGTGGCGGGCGTGATTACCGTCGCCATTATGGATCAGCTGGGAGGTGGTTTATGACTGGCAAAATGACCCGGGCCGGAATTCCGGTGGCCTTTTTCAGCGGCATGATCTTTGGCCTGGGGCTGCTGGTATCCGGCATGAATAATCCGGCGAAAGTGCGTGCTTTTCTCGATGTTTTCGGTCACTGGCAGCCGGAACTGATTGCGGTGATGGGTTCTGCTGTGGTGATTTTTGCCATTGCTTTCCGTCTGAGTAAAAAACGCAGCCAGCCGGTGTGTGCGGATATGTTCCATGAACCGACTATGAAGAACATTAACCTGCGTCTGCTGACCGGCGCCGCCATGTTCGGTATCGGCTGGGGGATGGTTGGCCTGTGCCCGGGTCCGGCACTGGTCAATATCCTGCATTTTGATCCGGACATTCTGCTGTTCGTTGCAGCGTTACTGGTCGGTAACCGCATCGCCCATCATGTGATCGGGCCGGTGAAAGCGGCGAAGTAAATACTGGCTGGCTTATGGGCTGGCATGATACAAAACCCGGCGATGGCCGCAATGCTGTTCACTTAAG
>NZ_DJIO01000027.1:0-3923 GCF_002433655.1 Thalassolituus sp. UBA6592
CGGCTGAAGCCGCTCCTACAATAACAACGCAGACTTCCTTTCGCGGCTGAAGCCGCTCCTACAATAACACTGCAGACCCCCTTTCGCGGCTGAAGCCGCTCCTACAATAACAACGCAGACTCCCCTTCGCCGCTGAAGCCGCTCCTGCAACATCAATTATCCCCCGATGACTTATCCAATCCATCCGATCTCTGACCAATCTGTTGCATGGCGCGAATGCCTGCGCGGTTGCTGGTATACTGCGGCAAATTGTGTCTGATTATCTGCTGGTACGGTATGAATCCCGATCTGAGTAAGTTACAACCCTATCCCTTCGAGAAGCTGACCAAACTGAAGGCAGCGGTAACCGCGAACCCTGAGCTGGAGCATATCGCTCTGTCGATCGGTGAACCTAAACATCCGTCTCCGGCGTTTGTGCAGCAGGCGCTGATCGATAACATCAGCCGTCTGGAAAATTACCCGACCACTAAGGGTCTGCCAGAGCTGAGCGAGAGCATCGCCAATTGGCTGGTGAAGCGTTTTGATCTGCAGGCGGTTGATCCTGTGACTCAGGTGATTCCGGTGAACGGTACCCGCGAAGCGATTTTTGCCTTCACTCAGGCCGCAGTTGACCGTACTGCAGCCAACCCGCTGGTGCTGTCGCCAAACCCGTTCTATCAGATCTACGAAGGCGCTGCGTACCTGGCGGGTGCACAGCCACACTTTCTGCCATGTCTGAAAGAGAATGGTTTTAACCCAGACTTCGCTGCAGTGCCTGCTTCGGTATGGGATGACTGCCAGCTGCTGTTCCTGTGTACGCCAGGCAACCCGACCGGGGCTACGCTGAGCTTTGAGCAGTTTCAGTCGCTGATTGAGCTGGCGGATAAGCACAACTTCATTATTGCCAGCGATGAGTGCTATTCCGAGATTTATGTCGACGGCAAAGAAGCGCCAATGGGGCTGCTGCAGGCCTGCGCTAAACTGGGCCGCCACGATTACCGCAACTGCATCGTGTTCCATTCGCTGTCCAAGCGTTCCAACCTGCCGGGCCTGCGTTCCGGTTTTGTTGCCGGTGATGCTGCCCTGCTGAAACCTTTCCTGCTGTACCGCACTTACCATGGCTGTGCCATGCCAGTACAGACCCAGCTGGCCAGTATCGCAGCCTGGAATGACGAAGCGCATGTTGAACAGAACCGCGTGGAATACACAGAAAAATTCCGCCGTGTGATCGAAATCCTTAACCCGGTGATGCCGGTTGAGCAAAGCGATGCCAGCTTCTACCTGTGGGCAGAAACGCCGGTGGATGAAGAAACGTTCGCGCAGCAGCTGTTTGCTCAGCAAAACGTCACTGTGCTGCCCGGTTCGTATTTGTCGCGCACCATTGATGGCATTAACCCGGGTAAAAACCGTGTGCGTATGGCGCTGGTTGCCAGCGTGGATGAATGTATTGAAGCGGCACAACGCATCCGTGCGTTTGTCGAAAGCCTGTAAGACCTCTGATAACAGGAGGAGAGAGTATATGGCACTGACAGAAAACACCTTTGGCCAGGACATCACTACCGAGGATATTCTCGATACCCTCGGCTTTTTCGACGACTGGGAAGAACGCTACAAGTACATCATTGATCTGGGCAAACAATTGCCAGCGATGGACGACAGCAAGAAGACAGAAGATTACCTGCTGCGCGGTTGCCAGAGTCAGGTGTGGATCGACAACGAAGTGCGCGATGGCAAAATTTTGCTGGAAGCGGATTCCGACGCGCATATTGTGCGTGGTCTGCTTGGCGTTGTGCTGGCGGCGTACAACCATAAAACGCCGGCGGACATTATCGCCTTTGATATCGATGGTTACTTCACTCAGATTGATCTGATCAAGCATCTGAGCCCGACCCGTGGCAACGGTCTGCGTGCCATGGTCGAGCGCATTAAGAATATCGCAGCCGAAGCTGCCTGATCTCTTCTCCTGATTTCTTAATCAGATCTTTAGCCAGTCTCCTCTGACTGGCACCCGTATGCTTTGCGGGCACTCAGTTGTACCCTTCGATACTGCACCATGATGTTACCCAGGTAACATTTTGGTGCATTTCTTCGCGCCAGATTCAGGCATCAACACTGGGCTTGCGCCTGATAATTTAGTTATTAGATCCTTAAGATCACTAATTAATTCATTTACTGGCTTTTTATTCCATAAATAGTCTTCAACTGATTACATTCTAATCAATATTATCTTTTTTGCTTTTTCTTAACCGGTTGGTCAGGTTTTTGCTTTACCTGCCCATCAGTTAAGCAGTTACTGCTGAATAGCTTTTATACCTACAACTAACAATCAGCCCTTTGAGGCCACCCGAAGAATGGAGAGACTAATGTCTGACACTTCCTCAAATTCACCGGATATCTTGTACAGCCTGAATGACAAGCCACCGGTTCCTGCTGCTATCCTGGCGGCAATGCAGCATCTACTGGCCAGTTTCGTCGGCATTATCACTCCTACCCTGATCATTGGCGGTGTGCTTGGTTTGGGCAGCGAAGTGCCTTACCTGATCAGCATGGCGCTGATTGTTTCCGGTGTTGGTACTTTTATTCAGGCGAAAAAAATTGGACCTATCGGTTCTGGTCTGGTGGCTATTCAGGGCACCAGCTTCGCTTTTCTGAGCTCCATTCTTGCTGCCGGTTTTATTGCAAAAGGCAAAGGCGGCGGCCCGGAAGAAATCCTCAGCCTGATTTTTGGTGTGTGTTTCCTCGGTGCTTTTATTGAGATTTTCCTGAGCCAGTTCCTGCACAAGCTGAAAGCTTTTATTAACCCGCTGGTAACCGGCATCGTCATTACTGCCATTGGACTGAGCCTGATTAAAGTCGGCATCACTGACCTGGGTGGTGGTTTTAAAGCACCGGATTTTGGCAGCCTGCAAAACCTGGCTCTGGGTAGCGGTGTACTGGTTCTGATCATTATCCTGAACCAAAGCACAAATATTTATGTTCGCTCTGGCGCGATCTTCTTTGGTCTGGTTGCCGGCTTTGTAGTTGCCATGACGATGGGCAAAGTGGATTTCTCTGGTCTGGCTAAAATGGACTGGTTCGCTCTGCCAATTCCGTTCAAATACGGTTTCAGCTTTGATTTTGCTGCCTTCCTGCCAGTAGCTCTGATTTACCTGATCACTGCGATTGAATCTTCCGGCGACCTGACAGCAACCTCTATGGTTTCCAAAGAACCAATTACCGGTGATGTTTACCGCAACCGTATTAAAGGCGGTGTATTCGCAGATGGTATCAACTCCATGATTGCCGCTGTGTTCAACACTTTCCCTAACACCACTTTCAGCCAGAACAACGGTGTAATTCAGCTGACTGGTATCGCCAGCCGTTACGTTGCGTTCTATATGGCTGCGTTCCTGGTGATTCTGGGTCTGTTCCCGGTAATCGGTGGTATTTTCCAGCAACTGCCTAAGCCAGTACTGGGCGGTGCGACACTGGTAATGTTCGGTACTGTTGCTGCTGCGGGTATCCGTATTCTGTCGACTGTTGATCTCGACCGTCGCAGCATGCTGATTATGGCGGTGGCTTTCGGTCTGGGCCTGGGCGTTGCCGCTCAGCCGGATCTGCTGAAAGAAATGCCAAAAACTGTGCAGAATATTTTTGGCTCAGCCATCACCGTGAGTGGTCTGGCGGCGATTATTCTGAACAGCCTGCTGCCAGGTCGTGTGATTCTGGAAAAAGAAGACGACATCTGATGTTTGCTTAAAACATGATGGATGAGTAGAAACGCGGCTAAGGCCGCGTTTTTTTATGGCTGTGGTTTGTCTGGGGTTTGTCTGTGGCGCCCTTTATTGGGGGAACCGGAGCTTAGTTTCTTTATTTTTACCATCTATGATGGTCGGGCCATCTTACGCATGGTTTCGATTCAGCGTCTTATGTGTCGTTTTAAGTGAATTAGTTCAGACCTGATC